>NZ_JBHXRA010000007.1:0-191841 GCF_042717045.1 Nocardia sp. NPDC058633 | reverse complement strand
CCCTCGGGCTCCCCCGCCGCTGCTCGCGGGGGGGGTGCTCCCTGCGGCCTCCGTGCGTACGATTCCTATTTCGCGTCGTCGGGCGTCCCCCCCCCCACCCCTCGGGGCCGCGAACTCGAGCGCGCCAGCGCTGCGATACTACTGCTGGGCCGCTTGGCCCTTGTTGATGTTCGGCGCCGGTGCGGCCTGGGGCTGCGCCGGGTCGATCGCCGCGTTGGTGTTGCCGGTGGGCAACGCGTCACCGCGCATGGAGGCGCGGATCTGCTCGAGCTTGCTGTGCCCGGCCATCTGGACACTGGCCTGCTGCACCTCCATCATGCGACCCTGCACCGTGTTCTGCGCCAGCTCGGCCGAACCGAGCGCGTTGGCGTAGCGGCGCTCGATCTTGTCGCGCACGGCGTCCAGGCTGGGCGTGGAGCCCGGCGCGGACAGGGTGGAGTCCATCTGCTGCAGCGAGGCCGAGACCTGCTCCTGCATCTTGGCCTGCTCGAGCTGGCTGAGCAGCTTGGTGCGCTCGGCGACCTTCTGCTGCAACATCATCGCGTTCTGCTCGACCGCCTTCTTGGCCTGTGCGGCGGCCTGCAGGGACTGATCGTGCAACACCTTGAGGTCTTCCACCGACTGCTCGGCGGTGACCAACTGGGCGGCGAACGCCTCGGCGGCGTTGGTGTACTGAATCGCCTTCTCGGTGTCGCCCGCCGCCTGCGCCTGATCGGCCAGGGTGACGGCCTGACGGGCGTTGGCGTTGAGCTTCTCGACCTCGTCGAGCTGGCGGTTCAGCTTCATCTCCAGCTGACGCTGGTTGCCGATCACCGACGCCGCCTGCTGCGACAGCGCCTGATGCTGACGCTGCGCCTCCTCGATAGCCTGCTGAATCTGGACCTTCGGATCCGCATGCTCTTCGATCTTGGAGTCGAAGAGGGCCATCATGTACTTCCAGGCCTTCACGAACGGATTAGCCATCGATTGATCCCGCCTCCATCTGTGCGTCGCTCGTGCGACTGGTGGTACGCGACCGTCACGCACCAGATACGTGCTTATCCTTCACCATGCGGCACCCGAACCGGAACAACCGGATCGATCGACGCCTGAGGAGAATCTATCCGTTCTCATCAGCGGTGTGCAGCGTCTCGCGCGTGAAGCGCTGGGTTCGCCGCGTCACATTCCCTTCACCAATACCAGCATCTCGGCCCTCGGGGCCGGGATGACGATGCGGGTGTCTTCGGCGATGCCGATGCGCGCGCCCTGCTCGGCCGCCGCGCTCGCGGAGGCGGATGCCTCGCCCGTAGCGGGTTCGGGCAGGGTGGCGGGCTCGGCTTCGGTCGGCTCCCGCTCGGCGGCGGGGCCGGTCAGCGCGGGTTCGCGCGGGGCGGAGCCATCGGCGCCCGCCATCAGGGTGCTCACGTCCCACAGCACGCGCGAGAGCGGCAGATCGAGCGCCTCGCAGATGCTGGCGAGCAGTTCACTGGAGGCTTCCTTGCGGCCGCGCTCCACTTCCGACAGATAGCCGAGGCTCACGCGCGCCGAGGTCGACACCTCGCGCAGCGTTCGATGCTGGGCGAGACGCGCACGCCGCAGACTGTCCCCGATTGCCTCCCGCAGCAGCGTCATCTCGTTCTCCTCCACCTCGTGTCACCGCCGTAGCGGTGCTCACCTCTTTCTGGCACAACGTCGAGCATGGACCAGTGGTTCCCGAACCCGGCTATTTCACACTGACACAGCGAAGCAACTCCCGCACCGCACTGTGCACCGCACCGAGTCTGATCGTCCACCGGTCGCCGTGCAGTTTCAACCGGACCACTTCGCTGTGACGTGGACCGGCCAACCCGAGGTATACCGTGCCGACGGGATGCCCGTCCTGGGAATCGGGTCCGGCGACCCCGGTCAATCCGATACCCCAGTCCGCGCCGCACTGCCCTCGCGCCCCCACCGCGAGCTGTTCGGCGGTCGAGGCGGCGACCGGTCCGTCGGTCCGGAGCAGGTCGTCGTCGACGCAGGCCAGGCGGCCTTTGAGGTCGGTGGCGTAGACGATCAGCCCGCCCCGCAGTACCGCGCTCGCCCCGGGAACGCCCGCCACCGTGGCGGCCAGCAGGCCCGCGGTGAGCGATTCGGCCGTGGCGACGGTCTGACCTGCCGCGGTCAGCGCCCTGACCAGTTCGGCGACCGGCGCACCGGCGACGAGCGGATCGCTCACAAGCGCGACCGTCCACCCGCCAGCCACACCCTGGCCGACTGTCCCACATAGTCCAACCCGGTGACCACCGTCAGCGCCACGGCCAGGTACATCAGCCACATGCCCGCGGTGGCGAAGATCCCCGACAGCGGCAGCACCAGCAGTGCGACCGCCACGGACTGCACCAGCGTCTTGAGCTTGCCGCCACGTCCCGCCGGGATCACCCCGCGCCGCACGACCACCAGTCGCAGCAGCGTGACGCCGATTTCGCGGCCACAGATGACCAGGGTGATCCACCACGGCAGATCGCCCAGCACCGAGAGCCCGATCAGCGCCGATCCGATCAGCGCCTTGTCCGCGATGGGGTCGGCCAGCTTCCCGAAATCGGTGACCAAACCGTATTTGCGGGCCAGTTGCCCGTCGAAGCGGTCGGTGATCGCGGCCAGGCCGAAGACTGCCGCCGCGATGATCCGCCAGCGGGTGTCGTGGCCGCCCTCGGCGAACAGCGCCAGCACGAACAGCGGCACCAACACGATGCGCGCGATGGTCAATACATTGGCGATATTGAGCAGCGGAACCTGGGTCTCCGCCACCACGTGCATCGGTGTCGCCGCACTCGACCCACGATCGATCTCTTCGGGTCGCACGCTCATCCTGTGTCTGTCGGGCATGCTCGGGCGGCCCACGTGGCTACGCTTCACTACCGCCTCCGGACGCTGACCGCTCATGCCCTGCCCTCTCGGCACTCACCGGCACTGCGCCGAAAACCAACGGTTTCGCGAGTTGTTTGCTCGCACGATCGGTGCCCCGCGATCCGGTCGTCGAGCCCGGCGCGATGCGAGGAGCGGAACGACAGGATGTGCGGCACATGTTCAGACTATCGGTAACCCGGCCGACTACTGTGCACCCATGACCTCACGGGGACCCTCGAGTAGTCCGACCAGCGACGCGCAGACCGCCGCGCCCACTGTGGCGCCCCTCTCCGGTGTGGTCGTTCGACGAGCGCGAACCTCCGATGTCCCCGAGATCAAGCGCCTGGTGGACGAGTACGCCGGCCGCATCCTGTTGGAGAAGAACCTGGTCACGCTGTACGAATCGGTGCAGGAATTCTGGGTCGCCGAGCTCGACGGACAGGTCGTCGGCTGTGGTGCGTTGCACGTGCTGTGGGCCGATCTGGGCGAAGTACGCACTGTCGCGGTGGATCCGGTCGTCAAGGGCCGCGGAGTCGGCGGTGCGGTGGTCGAACATCTCGTGACCGTGGCCCGCGAATTGCAGTTGCAGCGCGTGTTCGTGCTCACCTTCGAGGTGGACTTCTTCGGCAGGCACGGCTTCGTCGAGATCGACGGCACACCGGTCACCGCCGAGGTGTACGCGGAGATGTGTCGCTCCTACGACACCGGTGTGGCCGAATTCCTCGACCTCAGCTTCGTCAAGCCGAACACCCTGGGCAACACCCGCATGCTGTTGACCCTGTAGTACACCCCTCGCGAGAAAGTGATCGACTGTGCCGATCTTCGCTGTTCACTACACCTACTCCGAGTCCACCGCGGCCGACCGCGCGACCCACCGACCCGAGCATCGCGGCTGGTTGAACGCCCTCGTCGACGCGGGCACCGTCCTCACCAGCGGCCCCTACCCCGACGGTTCGGGCGCGCTGCTGCTGTTCCGGGCCGAGGACGCGCCGTCGCTGAGCGAGCTGCTGCGTGCGGACCCGTTCGCGAAGCTGGGCCTGATCGACGCCGTCCGCGCGGTCGAGTGGCTGCCGGTGATGGGCGCCTTCTCCGACTAGTCGACCAGCACGGACGACGCTGCCCGGAACCGCGACGGTTCCGGGCAGCGTCGTACCGGGTGTCAGGCGTCAGTCGCGTTGGTGTGGCGGGTACGCAGCAGGCTCGCCACCGTCGCGATGACCAGGATGCCGATGATCACGCTCAGCGAGACCGCCGTGGAGATCTCCGGCACGCTCACGTGCTCGCCGCCGTTGATGAACGACACCGTGTTCTCGTGCAGCGCGTGCAGCACCAGCTTGACGCCGATGAACGCCAGGATCGCGGCCAGGCCGTAGGACAGGTACACCAGGCGGTCGAGCAGCCCACCGATGAGGAAGTACAGCTGGCGCAGACCCATCAGCGCGAAGGCGTTGGCGGTGAACACCAGGTACGGCTCTTCGGTGAGACCGTAGATCGCCGGAATCGAGTCCAGCGCGAACAGCAGGTCGGCGAAACCGATGGCCAGCAGCGCGAGCAACAGCGGGGTCACCACGCGTTTGCCGTCGATTCGGGTGATCAGCTTGTCACCGTCGTATTCGTCGGTGGTGGGCAGGAACCGCTTGGCCAGCGAGACGATGTAGCTGTCGCGCTTCTGCTCGTGTTCGGCCTCGTGCCCGCTCTCGCGCAGCAGCTTGATCGCGGTGTAGATGAGAAACGCGCCGAACAGGTAGAACACCCAGCTGTAGGCGCTGATCGCGGCCGCGCCGACCGCGATGAACACACCGCGCATCACCAGCGCCAGCACGATGCCGATGAGCAGCACCTTCTGCTGGTAGATCCGCGGCACGGCGAAGGTGCTCATGATGATGAGGAAGATGAACAGGTTGTCGACCGAGAGCGCTTTCTCGGTGACGAAGCCCGCGTAGTACTCCCCCGCGAAGGTGCCGCCCCACTTCCACGCGACGAACAGGCCGAACAGCAGCGCCAAGCTGATGTAGACCGCCGACCAGATGCCCGATTCCTTGAAGGTGGGCTCGTGCGGGGTGCGCACGTGGGCGTAGAAGTCGAAGACGAACAGGCCGAGGATCACCAGTCCGGTGATCACCCACTCGAGCGTGGTCACCTGCATGTGGTGGTCCGATCGATGAAGTTCATGCCGTCCATAATGCCCGAATTGTCCGTTTCAGTTGTCTTTGCGGAATGCTTGCCCGCCATGATTTCACACACATTCACGGGCTGCCCCGCCGCCGCGCACGAGAAAAGCGCTTTCGCCCCCGTCACGGCCGCTGCTACCGTCACGGCATCACCGGCGACGATACAGACCCGAGAGGAGCGAGCCGTGTACGAACCCACCGCGCAGAAACCGCGCCCCATCGCGACGCACCGGCTCCACTCCGGTGTCCTGATGTCGGATCCGTGCCTCGCACGCGCCCGCTTCACCGCCTGAACAGGCGATTGTCGCCCGACCCCGTGTCCGGGCACTCCCGTCCATGAGCCGTGCCAGGTCCCTCCTCGTTCGTCGCCGCCTGCTTCCGGCACGGTCAGAGCAAACCGGCAACGGTGTTACTCGTCCTCGGACGCGCCCGGATCGCCGCCACGGATCGACCACAACAACCCGTCCAGCTCGTCGGGCTTGATCAGCACGTCCCGCGCCTTGGAACCCTCGCTGGGTCCCACCACGCCGCGGGTCTCCATCAGGTCCATCAAGCGGCCCGCCTTGGCGAAGCCGACCCGCAGCTTGCGCTGCAGCATCGAGGTGGACCCGAACTGCGAGGTGACCACCAGCTCCACGGCCTGCAGCAACACGTCCATGTCGTCGCCGATATCGGGGTCGACGTCCTTGACTTCGCCGGCCTTGGCCGCGGTGACGCCCTCCTGGTATTCGGGTTCGGCCTGGGTCTTGCTGAACTCGACGACACCCTGGATCTCCTCGTCGGAGATGAACGCGCCCTGCAGGCGGGTCGGCTTGCCCTGGCCCATCGGCAGGAACAGTCCGTCGCCCATGCCGATCAGCTTCTCCGCGCCCGGCTGGTCCAGGATGACGCGCGAGTCGGTGAGCGAGGAGGTGGCGAACGCCAGCCGTGAGGGCACATTGGTCTTGATCAGACCGGTGACCACGTCCACCGAGGGGCGCTGGGTGGCCAGCACGAGGTGGATACCGGCCGCGCGCGCCTTCTGGGTGATCCGCACGATCGCGTCCTCGACGTCGCGCGGGGCGGTCATCATCAGGTCGGCGAGCTCGTCGACGATGGCCAGGATGTACGGGTAGGGCCGGTAGACGCGCTCGCTGCCCAGCGGCGCGCTGATCTGGCCCGACTTCACCTTCTTGTTGAAGTCGTCGATGTGGCGCACCTTGTTGGCCTGCATGTCCTGGTAGCGCTGTTCCATCTCCTCCACCAGCCAGGCCAGCGCGGCGGCGGCCTTCTTAGGCTGGGTGATGATGGGCGTGATCAGGTGCGGAATGCCTTCGTACGGCGTGAGCTCCACCATCTTCGGGTCGATCAGGATCATCCTGACCTCCTCCGGGGTGGCCCGGTGCAGCAGCGAGATCAGCATCGAGTTCACGAAACTCGACTTACCCGAACCGGTGGAACCGGCCACCAGCAGGTGCGGCATCTTGGCCAGGTTCGCCGAGACGAACTCACCCTCGATGTTCTTGCCGAGACCGATCACCAGCGGATGGTGGTCGTTGCGGGTGTGCGGCGACTTCAAAACGTCGGCCAGGCGCACCAATTCGCGGTCGGCGTTGGGCACCTCGATGCCCACGGCCGACTTGCCGGGGATGGGCGCGAGCAGACGCACGTTCTCGGTGGCCACGGCGTAGGCGAGGTTGCGGGCCAGCGCCGTGATCTTCTCCACCTTGACGCCGGGGCCGAGTTCCACCTCGTAGCGGGTGACGGTCGGCCCGCGCACGAAGCCGGTGACCGCGGCGTCGATCTTGAACTGCACCAGGACCTCGGTGATCGCCTCGATCATCGACTCGTTGGCCGCGGAACGCTTCTTCGGCGGGTCGCCGTCGAGCAACAGGGTCAGCGGAGGCAGCGTGTAGTCGCCGTCGACGACACGATCGGTGACGAATTCCGGTTCCGGTGGCGGCGGCGGGGTCTGGTCGACCGGCTTGACCTCCGGGCGCTTGCGCGCCGGTTTCGGCGCGGGCGCGGGCACGGGTGGCTCGTCGATCGGTTTGGCATCGCGCAGCGGCGGTTCGCCCAGCGATTCGGTGACCGGGTCGGAGCCACCGAACTCCTCGGAGGAGAAGTTGTCGTCGGGGTTGCGGCCACGGCGACGAGTTCGGTTGCGGTGCACCGGGAATCCGTCGGCGTCGTAGTTGGCCGGGTCGTACGGGTCGGTGTCGTCGGCGTATTCGCCGAGACCGAAGTATTCGCGCAGCCTGGCCGGCACCTCACGCACCGTGGTGCCGGTGAGCAACAACACGCCGAACATCATGGCCAGCAGCAGGATCGGCAGTGCGAGCCAAGGCGTGAGGCCCCGGCCGAGCGGTCCGCCGATCGCGTACCCCAGCGCGCCCGCCGCCGTGGCACGGCCCTCGGCGGCGGTCGGGGAACCGGCCGCCAGGTGCCACACCCCCAGCGCGGGGAGTACGACGAGCAGCCCACCGAGGACCAGCCGCGGCCGGATCTCCGGATGCGGTTCGGTGCGCATCAGTATCACCGCGAGCGCGACCAACAGGATCGGCGCCAGCGCGGCGGCCGAACCGGCGATCGCTCGGACGACGTCTTCGAGGAAACGGCCGACCGGTCCGCCCGCGGAGAGCCACATCGCGGCGGCGATGATCACGCTCAACGCGATGAGCGCCAAGCCGATGCCGTCGCGGCGGTGCCCGTGGTCGAGTTCGCCCGCCCGGCTCAACGTGCGCGTGGTGGCGCCGACACCCCGTGCCAGCATGGTCCAGCCGCTGCCGATACCGCGCCCGATCACCGCCAGCGGTGCGGTGTCGGAGGCGCGCTTGACCGGCCTGCGCGCGGGCGTGGTTCGCCCACGCGGAGCCGCCGTCGCACGCGGGGTCGCCGAACGAGACCGCGCCGCCGGCGTCTGCCCCCTGGTCGATCCCGCCCGCGCACGAGAGGTCGTGGTGCTGCGGGACTTACCTGCCATGACCATCAGGCTAGCCGCTCGGGCACCTCCGAGACCATCCGCAACACTGGCCCCACCCCGCTCGCCGGGGTGATCCAGCCTGGATCCGCTGGTCGCAGCGCCCCGGTCAGCGTGGGAAAACTCGCCGCGAACCGCGTTTCGCGACCCCGAACTTATGGAAACCTTGTCGATCGCCACTGTTTCGGGTTGTCGCGGGCTCGAATGGCTGGCGCGGGCGCCATAACCCTCGGTACGTTGACAGCGCTCTATCGGGTCGTCGACCCGTGCATATGAAGGGGACGCTACAAGTGAAGAGAATGCTCACCAGCGCGGCCGTGCTGGGTGCCACCGCGGCGGCGTTGTTCGCGGGGCACATCGCACCGGCCCAGGCGCAGTCGGGCAATTACGGCGCCATCGCGGTGTCGGTCAAACCGGGGGTCTACGGATACGCCACCGATTACGGCAGTTACGGCGCTGCCGAAGCCGGTGCCATGGCGGCCTGCCGACGTGGCGGTGGCGGTGGCGGCTGCGATGTGAAGGTGTCCTACCGCAACGGTTGTGGCGCCATCGCGATCTCGCGCGGATGGTGGAGCTACGGCTCCGCGTCGACGATCGGCGGCGCCAAACGCGAAGCGCTGAACAACAATCCGGGCAACGCCTACATCAAGCACTGGAACTGCACCAGCGGCTACCAGCTCTAGCCCGACCCGTTTCGATCATCATCATGGGAGTTGTAGTGAACAACCGTCCAGTGCAAACCGCTGCCGCCCTCGTCGCGATCGTCGCGGCGCTCGGTCTCGGCGCGTGCAGTTCCGACGCCACCATCATCGACAAGACCGCGGCACCGACGACCAGCGAGGGCGGAGCCTTCGAATCGGGCGAGGCGAAGGCGGGCAAGGAAGAGGGCGGCGAGCCGGCGGCCACCACGGTGCCCAACCTGCCCAAGCCCACCGCCGACGAGCTGAACGCCCGGTTGAACAAGGCCATGGCCGGTCAGCTCACCGGTGACGAGAAGAAGACCTACATCGAGGACGCCGATCAGGATCCGATGCTGGTCGACAAGTTCGTCGAGGCGGCGAAGCAGAACAACGTGAAGGTCACCATCACCACCGTCGGTGAGCCCGTCGACGGCAAGCTCCAGGCGAACGCTGACGTCACCATCGACGGCACGCCGGTGAAGGACGCCTTCGTCGATTTCGTCGCCGAGGACGATTCGTGGAAGGTCTCGCACGTGTTCGCGTGCAACATCGTGAAGTCGGCCCAGCTCG
The DNA here is from genome assembly GCF_042717045.1 of Nocardia sp. NPDC058633. NCBI lineage: Bacteria > Bacillati > Actinomycetota > Actinomycetes > Mycobacteriales > Nocardiaceae > Nocardia > Nocardia sp. NPDC058633. The sequence goes on along the minus strand of NZ_JBHXRA010000007.1, from coordinate 182,596 downwards.
ACTCCGCGGCCTGCCAGGCCTGAGAAGCGGCCGAATACCGGTGAACCCTCGGCCCGAAAGTCGGGGCGAATATCGAGAAAACCGCTGGGCGACATGGTCGCCCAGCGGTTTTCAGTTCGAGCTGTCGATCAGTGGATCAGACGGCGACGACCGTCGGCACGATCATCGGGCGACGACGGTAGACGTCGGCGACCCAGCGACCCACCACCCGGCGCACGCCCTGGGCGATGCGATGGGTGTCGGTGATGCCCTCACCGGCCAGGCGCAGCAGCTCCGCCTCGACCAGTTCGTTGGCGCCGTCGAGCGCGGTTCGATCATCGGAGAAGCCGCGCCCGTTGAGCTCGGGCGTGCTCACGGCCTTGCCGGTGGTCGAGTCGATGACGATGGTGATCGAGATGAAACCACCCTCGCCCAGGACCAGGCGGTCCGACAGGGTCGACTCGCCGACGTCGCCGACCGAGAGGCCGTCGACGTAGACGTAGCCGACCGGCACGCGACCGACGATGGAGGCGATGCCGTCGACCAGGTCGACCACCACGCCGTCCTCGGCCAGCATCACGCGCTCCTCGGGCACACCGGTCGCCACGGCCAGCGCGGCGTTGGCGCGCAGGTGACGCCATTCGCCGTGCACGGGCATGGCATTGGTCGGGCGCACGGCGTTGTACAGGTACAGCAGCTCACCGGCGGAGGCGTGCCCGGAGACGTGCACCTTCGCGTTCTGCTGGGTGATCACGGTCGCGCCGAGCCGGGCCAGGCCGTTGACCACGGCGAACACCGAGTTCTCATTACCGGGGATCAGCGAGGACGCCAGCACCACCAGGTCGTCGGCGCGGATATTGATCTGGCGGTGTTCGCCACGTGCCATCCGCGACAGCGCCGAGAGCGGCTCGCCCTGGGAACCGGTGGAGACCAGCACGATGCGGTTGCCGGGCAAGTTCGCGGCCTGGTCGAGGGTGACAACCGTGTTGTCGGGCACCGTCAAATAGCCCAGATCCTGCGCGATCTCCATGTTGCGGACCATCGAACGGCCGACGAAGCAAACTTTGCGGTTGTACTTCTGGGCCACGTCGACGACCTGTTGGATGCGGTGAACATGGCTGGCGAACGAGGCCACGATGACGCGGTTGGTGGCCTTACCGATGACATTGTCGAGCACGCCACCGATCTCACGCTCGGGGGTGACAAAGCCCGGCACCTCAGCATTGGTCGAGTCGATCAGCAGCAGATCGACGCCTTCGTCACCGAGACGGGAGAAGCCCGCGAGGTCGGTGAGACGGCCGTCGAGTGGCAGCTGGTCGAGCTTGATGTCTCCGGTGTGCAGTACCACGCCCGCGCCCGTGCGGATGGCGATGGCCAGTGCGTCCGGAATCGAGTGGTTGACGGCGAAGTACTCGAGCTCGAACGGCCCGTGCACGGTGGTCTCACCCTCGGTCACCTCACGCAGCTTGGGCTGCAATCGGTGCTCGCGGCACTTGGCGGCGACCAGCGCGAGGGTGAACTTCGAGCCGATCACCGGAATGTCGGAACGCAACCGGAGCAGGAACGGTAGCGCGCCGATGTGGTCCTCGTGGCCGTGTGTCAACACCACTGCCACGATGTCGTCCATCCGGTCCTCGATGGGTCCGAAGTCCGGCAGGATCAGGTCGACGCCGGGCTGCTGGTCCTCGGGGAACAGCACACCGCAGTCGACGATCAGCAGCTTGCCGCCGTATTCGAACACGGTCATGTTGCGGCCGATTTCGCCGATACCGCCCAGTGCGAACAAGCGCAGACCGTTCTTCGCCAGCTTCGGCGGCGGGCCCAACTTGTCATGGGCGGCCTTTTCGCGCGGCTCGGCGACCGGTGCCGAACCTCGACCGCGACCGCCACCCTGCCTGCCACGACCGCCGCCGCGGGACTGCTCGGCGACCGGCTTGCTCTTGGCCTCGGCCTGCTTGCCCTTGGTTTCGGTGGTCGACTTGCTCCTGGTGCGTCGCGGCGCGGTCTTCTTCGCGGCCACCTGCTCATCGGCGACGCCCAGCAGGTCGGTACCCACTTCGGCGCTACCGGCCAGGTTCGCCTCGGCGGTGACCTCGGCGATCGGTTCGGCGATCGCCGGTTCCTTCACCGCGGGGGCGGTCTCGGTCGGCACCACCTCGTTCACCGGTGCCTGCACACTCTCCACAGGTAGCGGCTCGGGCGCACCGGCGGCGCGCGATGCCGCACGGCGACGGGGCTTACGGGCTACGGGTTCGGTCATGCCGACACCCCCGCGGCCTGCAGGTCCAGCGCCAACTCCTCGAGCTGTGCCGGTGTCGGCATCAGCTGGGGCAATCGGGGCTCACCTACGTCGATGCCGAGCAATCGGAGTCCTCCCTTACACATCGCCACACCTCCCAGGCGGGTCATGGCCGCGTACAGCGGCAGTAGTGTCGCGTTGATCTCTCGCGCCCTCGCCACGTCACCGGTGGTGTAGGCGTGGTGGATCTCGCGCAGTCTTTCCGGCACGAGGTGTCCGATGACGCTGATGAACCCGATCGCACCGACCGAGAGCCAGGGCAGATTCAGTCCATCGTCACCGGAGTAGAAATCCAGATCGGTGGTCGCGATGAGATCGGCTCCGGAGACGAGATCGCCTTTGGCATCCTTCACCGCGACGATGTTGGGATGCTCGGCAAGGCGCCGGATCGTGTCGATGGCGATAGGCACCACCGACCTCGGTGGAATGTCGTAGAGGGTGATCGGCAGCGCGGTGGCGTCGGCGACCGCGGTGAAGTGGGCGATCAGACCTTCCTGCGTGGGCCGCGAGTAATACGGCGTCACGACGAGCAGACCGTGCGCGCCCGCGTTTTCCGCAGCACGCGCCAGTTCGATCGAGTGCGCGGTGTCGTAGGTGCCCGCGCCCGCGACCACGGTGGCCCGGTTGCCGACACCGTCGACGACCGCCCGCAGCAGGTCGGCCTTCTCGGTTTCGGTGGTGGTCGGCGATTCGCCGGTGGTTCCCGAGATGATCAGCAGGTCGACACCGCGGTCGACCAGATGTGCCGCCAGTGCGACACCGGCATCGACGTCGAGCTTGCCCGCAGCGCTGAAGGGGGTCACCATCGCGACACCGACCGTGCCGGACGCGCGCAGCTCCGTTGGCGTCGATTCACCGTTCGTCATGGTCAGAAAGGCTACCCGGTCCCAGGTTGCGCCTCGACACCCTAGCGCCCGAAGCGGCTGCCGGTGGAGGTCTTTCACCTTGCGTGATGTCATATTTGACGTCACACTGATGTCATGGATCTGAATGCTCATACCGCGCGGTTGCGCGAGGAACTGATCTCGGCCGCCGCACTCGGCGACGAGAAAACGCAGGCCACCGCCGCCGCGCTGGCCGCCGCGGTGGAGAGTTCGAGCCGTCTGGTGCTGCTCTCGGCGCTGTCGGAACTGGCCGCCGAGATCAGCACCGAACTCGGTGACCGCACGGTGCACGTCCGGCTGCAGGGCACTGACGCCGTGGCAGACGTGCGCAAGAACACCCCGCACGGCGAGGAGGAGCCGCAGACTTTCGAGGAGATGACCGGCGACATCAGCCGGGTGACCCTGCGTCTGGTCGAGCAGCTCAAGTCACGCGCGGAGGAGGCGGCCCAGCAGAACGGCCAGTCACTGAACTCCTGGCTGTCGGGCGCCGTCAGCGGCGCGTTGAAGGATCAGATGCGCGGATACGGCGGCAAGGGCTGGTAGCCGGCGGCGCGATCACAGCAGCGGGGCCAGGTCACCGCGGTCGCCGATCACGACTTCGTCGAGTTCGAGCCAGTCGGCCATTTCCCGGAGCGCCCCGCGTAACGCCTGGGCGGTCTCGGCCGTCGCGTAGCCGGGCTCGGCGAACGCGGCGGGGGCGAGCAGTCGGCCGGTGGCGCGTTCGGCGCGCAGATCCACCCGGCCGACCAGCCTGCCGTCGACGAGCAGCGGGAAGACGTAATAGCCGTGCACCCGTTTGGGTTCGGGGGTGTAGATCTCGATTCGGTAGTGGAAGTCGAAGACCCGCTGGGTGCGCGGACGGAAGAAGATCAGCGGATCGAACGGGCACAGCAGCGCGGTGCCGGTGATCCGCCGCGGGGTGGCGGCCTCCGGGTGCAGGTAGGCGGGCGCGTCCCAGCCGTCGACGTCGACCGCCAGCAGCTCGCCCGCGTCGACCAGGTCGGCGATCGCCGGGGCACTCTGCCTGCGGGCCAGGCGGTAGTAATCGCGCAGGTCGGCCTCGGTACCGATGCCGAGTGCACGGCTGGACCGGCGGATCAGCTCGCGCACCGCGTCGCCCTCGCCGATCTCACGATCGGCCACATCGGCCGGGACGACCCGCTCGGTCAGGTCGTAGTGCCGGGTGAACCCGACCCGACGCGCGGTGGACAGCTCGCCCGCGGCGAAGAGCTGCTCACAGATCATCTTGGTGTCGCTGAGGTTCCACCAGGTCCCTTTCGGGCGCGGCTTGTCCAGTTCCAGATGACGTTCGATCTCCCCCGCGCTCGCCGCGCCCACCTCGGTGACGACGTCGAGAATGTCTTTGCCCAGCGTCGGATTGCGCTCGACGACCTTGCGCATCCCCGACCAGCGCCCGTGCCGATATTCCGCCATCCGCCAGCGCATCAACGGCCAGTCGGCGACCGGGATCAACGCGGCCTCGTGCGCCCAGTACTCCACCAGTCCCCGCCGAGCCTTCGCGCTGTCGCTCCAAGCCGCGCCGTCGAGCAGGCTGCGATCGTAGGGGCCGATCCGGCTGAACACCGGCGCGTAATGCGCGCGCACCACCGCCGACACCGAATCGATCTGCAGCAGACGGGTTCTGGCGACCACGTCGAGCACCGCCCGACGCTTCGGGTTGGTCGGCCTGCGCTTGCCGAAACCTTGCGCGGCCAGTGCCGTTCGACGAGCTTGCGCCGCATTCATCCGCTGCATCCACTCAGCCTGACAGAGGGGTCCGACACGTTCTCGGCGCTCAGGTGGAGACCCGCACCGCGCCCGCGGTGTCGATCTCGGTCCGCCGGTCCCCGCCCGGTGCGGCGGCCAGCACGGTCGCCACCCAACGCCTGCCGACCGGCAGGACCCGCACAGTCACCGAGCCCGCGCCCGCCATCTCGAGTTCGCCGACCGCCGCCTCGATCACGGTGTTGCGCACCCATTCCGGCACACCGATGAAGCCGCCGTCGTCGAGCAGGGTCACCTCGACGCCACGCGATCGCGCCCCGCGCGCCGCGGAGCTGAGGCGGTCGGTGACCAGCTGCGGCGCCCGAAGACCGTCGCGCAGTTCGGCTTCGAGCAGCCTGCAGTGTTCGCGTTCGGTGTCGGTGAGCTCGATCCCGGCCGCGATTCTGGCCAGCAGCGGCCCCGCCACCCGGTCCAGGGCCCCCAGTTGACGATCACGCTCGGCGTTGGCCGCGGCCAGGGCGGCCTCGGTGGCCGCCCGCCGATTGGCTTCGCTGCGCAGTTCGCGCAGCGAACGCTGGGTGGGTCGCACGATCGACATGAACACCGTCACCGCGCCGACGGTGGCCACCGGTGTCAGCGCGCGCACCACGGTCTCGGGATGCCAGCTGGTGAACACACCCAGCGTCACCAGCACCGTCGCGGCCGCCGCCACCCCCAGCCAGGCCGACCCGATCCGCCCGCGCAGCACCAGCATCGCCAGCAGGTACGAGGTCGGGTAGGCCGTCCACAGCTGGTGGGCGAACCCCGAGGCGCTCTCGAGCCACGGCACGGTCAGCGCGATCGAGGCGGGCCCGGCGCACGCGACGAACACCGTGGCGGGCCACGGCAGCGGATCCACCGGGAACACCAACACCACCAGCGCCGCCACGGTCATCAGCACCAGCGCGGCGAACGCGGCCGCGGGCGGTGCGATATCGAAATTCACCCGCAGATACATCACGATGGTGGCTTCGAAGATCACCACGAACAGCCACGCCGTGCCGTCGCTGAGGCCGAACAGATCGCGCATCGCGAACGGCAGATCACGCTCGACCATCAGCTACCCCACACCAGAGTGACCACGGTCCCCGCCCCCGGCGCCGATTCCACGAAGGCCGCACCGCCGGCGAGCGCGCGCATCCGGCCCAGAATGCTGCCCGCGATCCCCATCCGATCGGCCGAGACCCGCGCCGGGTCGAACCCGGCGCCGTCGTCGGACAGCACCACCCGGATCCCCCCGGTCGCGATGGTGATCGACACACCGCGCCGCACCGCCCGACCGGCGACGTCGGCGTGCCGCAGGCTGTTGCGCACCGCCTCCGCGAGCGCGGCCCCGAGCACCTGCGCGGCCTCCATCGGTAGGCACAGATCGGCCGCGCGTCGCGAGGACACCTGCACCTCGATCTCGGATTCCACCTCGTGCACCGCCTCGCGCAGGAACTCGATCGTCGCCGCGGCGTCGAGGTGGTCGACCTCGGGCACGATGCGCGACTGCTCGAGCTGTTCGAGGGTGCGCGCGGCCTGGTTGCGCAGCACCGACGAGGACTGGCGCGCGCGGGAGGCCTCCAGCAGCGTCGAGAGCACCGCGTCGTGGATGAGCGCCGCGAACCGCGCGCCCTCGCGTTCCTTGGCCGAGGTCGCCGCGACCGCCGCCGCTCGGCTGCGCTGACGCACCGCTTCCCGGTCGACCCGCTCGGCGGCGGCGCGCGCGTACACCACGCACCACAGGAACAGTGCCGCCACGCCGAGCGCCCTGGTGATGTCGCCGAACAACGCCCACATCGAACTGTCCGGCACGACAAGGGCATTCGCCACACTGGTCGCCACCGCGAGCACGGCCCCGAAGCCTGCCGCGGCGCGGCGCGGCCACGCGAGCCCCGCGGCCATCACACCCACCGCCAACCCGCGGTAGGGCCAGGACGCGAACGAACCGATGTGCACCACCGAGTACACCAGCGGCGTCGCCAAGGTCGCCGCGAGATAGCACACGGCCGCCGCGGCGGCGGTGCGCCGGATCGCGTGGTCGCTACCGCGCGCCGACACGATCGCCAACGCCGCGAACATCAGATACGCGGCCATCAGATGCAGTTCCGGCCAGACCGACCGGCTGACCGGCTGAACCAGCACCGCGGGCAGTTCCAGCGCCATCACGATCGTGGCGCCGGTCCCGATCACCAGCCCGAGCCTGCGCAGGATCTGTTCGGTCGCCGCCCGCGAGAACTCGACATCGCCGACCGGTGCGGGCGCCGTCGCGACCGCGAGTCCACTCACGTGTGCTGCTGCCTTTCCGGCACGGGCAGCCACCCGTCCTCGACAGCGCGCTTGTACAGATCGGTCTTGGTCGGTGCGGGTCGACCCGCGTCGGCGTATTTCTGCCGGATGCGGCCCAGGTAGTCGTTGACGGTCTGTTCCGACAGCCCGGTCAGCCGGGCCACCCGCGACGCCTTCTCCCCCGAGGCGTACAGCATCAGCACCTCTTCCTGCCGCGGGCTGAGCCCGACGTCGGAGAGTTTCGGGTCACCGTCGATGGCGGCGGCCCAGTCGGTGGTCACCACCTGTTCCCCCGACGCGGCCCGGCGCACCGCCTCGACCACCGTCGCCACACTCTCGGACTTGCGCAGCACTCCGAGCACGCCCGCCTTGGCGGCCGAACGCACCAGGAAGGCATTGTCGGCGCCGGTGAACACCAGCACCTCGATCCCGCGTTCGCGCAGCGCGGTGACGTTGTCCTCGGGCGTCGAGCCGTCCGGCAGGCGCAGGTCGAGGACCACGAGATCGAGGTCGGTGGTCTCGGTGAGCAACCCGGCGACCGATTCCGCCGCCGCCACCAGTTCCAGATCGGGCTCCGGGCCGAGCATCGCGGCCAGCCCGATCGCCACGGACTCGTGGTCCTCCACCAGCCCCACTCGCCGCACCGTGCGCGTCTGCGCCAACTCGCTCACCCGACCACTCCCCATCTTCGAACACCCACCGCGGCCAGCCCGCAACACGTCGGTTTCGAGTTCTACCGCATCCGAGGTGCGCGTGTCAGCCCACCAAAATTCGGGGCGGGCCCGATTCAGCTCATCAGACCCGCAGCGATGGTCGCGCCGAGTTCCCAGCATTTGTCCAGATCAGCCTTGCTCGGCGGGCCCGAGACCACCACCGCGGCGGCGGCGCGCTGCCAGCCCAACCCGGTGGTGATCCGTTCGACGCTGCTTTCGGCGCCTTCGGTGCCTTCGTTGCCGTGCAGGTAGAGGCCGTAGGGGCGGCCACCGGTGGAGTCCAGGCACGGGTAGTAGATCGTGTCGAAGGCGTGTTTGAGCGCACCGCTCATGTAACCCAGATTGGCCGGGGTACCGAGCAGGTAGCCGTCGGCGTCGAGCACATCGACGGCGGTCACCGCCAGCGCGGCCCGGCGCACCACCTCGACTCCCTCGATCTCCGGGTCGCTCGCGCCGGCGAGGACCGCTTCGAACATCGCCTGCGTATGCGGCGACGGGGTGTGGTGGATGATCAGCAACCGGGCCATGGGCTCGCTACTCTCCTGGGTCGCGTTCCAGTTTTTCCAGTGCCACCGCGCGGCGCATGGTGTCGCGGGCGCGGCCTCGGTCCCCGGCGTAGTCGTAGGCACGCGCCAGCCGGTAGGAGCAGCGCCAGTTGTCCGGGTCGGCTTCCCATTCGGTTTTGATCCGCTGGAACAGGTCGTCGGCCGCGGCGCGTTCGATCCGGCCCGATGGCCGACGCGGCAGTTGCGAGGTGTCGACCTCGAGGTCTTCGTCGTGGATACGCCGGGCCAGCCGTTGGTGATCGAAGGCCGCGCTCAAGGTCGACCACAGGATCCAGATACCCACGACGGGCAGCAGCAGCATGCCGATGCCGATCGTGATGCCCGCGAACCCGCCGTCGGCGATGTAGGCGATGGCGAGCCCGCCGAGCCGCACGAAGTAGAACAGCAGCGCGACAACGAGAAATGCCACGACCGCAACGGTTTTCAGGACCTGCCGATCGGGTCGCCGGTCGGCGGCGGCGCTCACAGATCCAGGAACGGGTCGAGTCCGACGGTCAGCCCCGCGCGCCCCGCGATCTCGCGCACCCCGAGCAGCACGCCCGGCGCGAACGAGGAGCGGTCGATGGAGTCGTGGCGGATGGTCAGGGTCTCGCCCTGCGTGCCGAACAGCACTTCCTGGTGGGCGACGAGCCCGGCCAGGCGCACCGAGTGCACCCGCACACCGTCGACGTCGGCGCCGCGGGCACCCTCGAGTTCGGTGGTGGTGGCGTCGGGGCTGATGCCGACCCCGGCCTCGGCGCGGGCCGCGGCGATCACCGCGGCGGTGCGGTAGGCGGTGCCCGAGGGGGCGTCGGCCTTGTTCGGGTGGTGCAGCTCGATGACCTCGACCGAGTCGAAGAACCGGGCCGCCTGCTCGGCGAAGCGCATCGACAGCACGGCGCCGATGGCGAAGTTCGGCGCGATCAGCACGCCCACCTCGGGCCGCTGCGCCAACTGCCCGCGCACCTCGGCGAGGCGGACCTCGTCGAAGCCGGTGGTGCCGACGACGGCGTGGATGCCGTTCTCGATCAGGAACTTCAGGTTGCCCATCACCACGTCGGGGTGGGTGAAGTCGACGACCACCTGGGTGCCCGTCTCGGTGAACGTCGCGAGCGCGTCGCCCTTGTCGACCTGGGCCACCAGCTCCAGATCGGGCGCCGCCTCCACCGCCGCGCAGATCGCCTGCCCGACCTTGCCGCGTGCTCCGAGCACTCCGACCCGAATGGTCACCGCATCTCCTCGTCCTCGACTGGCGCTTGCTCGTGGAAGCCTATCGAGCAGCCGACGGGGCCGCGGCGCCGACCTCGCACCGTCCGGTCGCCCGGCGGGGCGAGGTGTCAGTCGAAGACGATGACCTGGCGTAGCGCGGCGCCCGCGGCGAGATCGTCCATCGCTTGATTCACCTGGTCGAGACCGATGCGGGCCGACACGAGCCGCTCCAACGGCAGCTTGCCCTCGCGCCACCGCCGCACGTACTCGGGGATGTCGCGGTCGGGGACCGCCGAGCCCAGGTAGCTGCCGATGATGGTGCGACCCTGCGCGACCAGGGCCAGCGGGGAGATCGTCGCGGTGGCGGTGGGGGCGGGCAGGCCGACCGTCACGGTGACACCACCGGGTGCGGTTGCGGCGACGGCTGTTTCGAACGCGCGGATGTTGCCCGCCGCTTCGATCACCACGTCGGCCTGCACGCCCTGTTCGGCCACTTCGCCGGGCGTGCAGGCAGCGGTCGCACCGAATTCGCGGGCGAGCGCGAGCTTTTCGGGCACCGTGTCGACGGCGATCACCTCGCCGAGCCCGAGCGAGACCGCGACGAGCACGGCCGCCATCCCCACTCCACCGAGCCCGACCACCATGATCCGGTCTCCCGCACCGGGTTTCGCCGCGTTGAGCAGCGCGCCCCCGCCGGTGAGCACCGCGCAGCCGAGCACCGCCGCCACCTCGGGCGGCACATCGTCGTAGACCGGCACCACCGAACGCCGGTCCACCACCGCGTGCGTGGCGAAACCGGAGACGCCGAGGTGGTGTTGCACCACCTCGCCGTCGCGGGTGAGCCGCCGCCCACCGGCGAGCAGCTCGCCGGCGTTGTTGGCCACGCTGCCCGGCCCGCACGGCGTGCGCCCGTTGCTGGCGCATCCCGCGCAGTCGCCGCAGCGCGGCAGGAATGTCATCACGACCCGCTGTCCGAGCGCCACGTCGGTGACACCGGCGCCCCTCGATTCGACGATGCCCGCGGCTTCGTGGCCGAGCAGCATCGGCACCGGCCGCACGCGATTGCCGTCCACCACGGACAGATCCGAATGGCACAGTCCGGCGGCCTCGATCCGCACCAGCAATTCGCCCGGTCCCGGCTCGGCCAATTCCAGCTCGCACACGGTGATCGGCCGCGAATCGGCGAACGGCGCCGGGTCGGCGATCCGTTCCAAGACGGCTCCACGAATCTTCATGTCCGCGACGCTACCGCGAGAGCTCTTTACAGGTTCCGGGATCTGTCGCTAACCTCGATCTCGGTGATGGTGCTCCTGTCGGCCGCCTCGTACCGTGCCCAGGGTCGGCGCCATCACGAACAAGGAGAAATCCCCTGTCAGTGCAGTTCAATCACACCATTGTCGGATGTCGCGATAATCGGGAAACCGCCGAGTTCTGGGCGGACATCCTCGGGTTGGACATAGGAAAAGAGTGGGGGCCGTTCATTCCGATCGCCCTCGATCACGGTGCGGCCTTCGATTTCGCCGCGGTTCCGCCCTTCGTTTCCGAAATCCAGCCGCAGCACTACGCATTCCTGGTCTCGGAGGCCGAGTTCGATGTGGCCTACGCCAAGATCCAGCGCTACAAACTGGATCATTGGGCCGATCCCCAGCAGCACGGGGTGAACGAGATCAATCACAACGACGGCGGTCGCGGCGTCTATTTCCTCGACCCCAACGGCCACTTCCTGGAACTGATCACCGTTCCCTACGGTGGTTGGCCGGAGTGAGCACTCAGGCCGGTTCCGATACCCATCGGGACCGGCCTGCGTTCACGCCGGTGTCGCGGCCGCCCGGATCCCGCGCAGCCCCAGCAGCGCGGCACCGACACACGCCACCGACACGATCACGATGAACCACGGGAAGACCGTCGCGATCCCCCACGTCGTCGCCGCCCAGCCCGCGGCCAAGGTCGGCAAGGCCATCGCCGAGTAGGCCAGCAGGTAGAAAGCCGACATCGTCTCGCCACGGCGATGCGGTGGAACGACTTCGGACAGGTGCCGCAGCGACCCACCGAACCCGAGCCCGAACGTCGCGCCGAGCACCAGGCCCGCGACGATCACGACGGCGGGCTGTTTCGTGGCCAGCGCCGGAATGGTGGCGAGCAGCGCGGCCGCCATGCCGAGGTCACCGATCACCGCCGCACGACGGGCCGGAACACGGGTGGCGAACAGTTGGACCAAGGCGGCGACCAGCGCGGTGCCCGCGACGACGACGCCACCGAACACCAGGTTGTGCATGCCGGTCTCGGCCGCGGCCAGCGACGGATACAGCGACAGCAGCACACCCAGCACCGACCAGGCGGCCATCACGCCGATCGCGGAGAACCAGAAATCGGCCTTGATCTCGGCTGGGACGGAGGGTTTCGCGATGGTGATGCGCGCCTTCACCCGGGTGGTGTGCGGTTCACGCAGGGCGAGAATGCCCGCTCCCGCGGCCAGGCAGACCACCGCGATGACCACGTACGGGGTGCGCAGCGGTGACGGCGCGTACTGCGCGAGCACCGCGGTGCCGAGCACCGCGACGGCGATGCCGACATTGAACGCGACTCCGCTGAGCTGCCCGGATCGCGCACCACGTTCGGGCCGCAGGTCCAGCAGCGCCGCGGCACCCGCCACGACGGTGGCTCCGACGGCCGCGCCGTGTAATGCCCTGGCCAGCAACAACATCGGCACCGAATCGGCGAGCAGGAAGGCGACCAGTCCGAGGATCATGGTGGCGAAGGCGCCGATCATCACCGGCTTGCGGCCGACCACATCGGAGATCCGGCCGGAGACCAGCACCGCGCCGAGGGCCGCGAAGGCGTACACGGCGAACACCATGGTCGTGGTCAGCGGCGACAGATGCCACTGGGTCTCGTAGATCCCGTAGAGCGGAGCAGGTGCCCCCGAAACCCCGAGCGCCACCGCACTCGCGGACAGGACGAGCCCGTACGCCCAGCGCTGCCCGGCCTCGACCGGCGCCATCGTTGTCGCTGCCACAGCAGCCCCCATCAGCAGAGTTTGATAACCATCGAACGAGGCTCACGCTACGCCGAGTATGATGACTATCAAACCCCCGAGTGAGGTAGCTCATGACACAGGCTAAAGATCTTCCGCCGGCGCCGACCCTACCCGTCGCCGCGCTGCCCACTGTCCTGGGCGCTCTCCACGACCCCGTTCGGCTGGAGATGGTCCGCCGCCTGAGCAATGCCGCGGCCCCGATTCGCTGTTCGGCCCTCTACGACGCGATCAACAAGTCCACCGCGACCCACCACTTCAAGATCTTGCGCGAAGCGGGCCTGATCGAGCGCCTGACCGTCGACGGCCAGACCTTCCAGAATCTGCGCACCGAGGCCGTCGAGCGCGCTCTACCCGGCCTCCTGCCCTCGATCGTCGACGCGGCCAACCGCGCAGGCACTTCGATCGAGCCGGTCCATACGTCTGTCGACAGGCCGGGCTCGAACCACTGAGCCGTCTTCTCCGTGGCCCGAATCGGTCAGCGTTCGACGAGCTTTCGCACCGAGGCGGGCAGTTCGCGGGTGCGCTGATACGGGCCCGACACCGCGGCACCGTAGGGGCGGGCGAGCAGGGTGGCGGCGATCTCGCTGACCTCGGCGGTGGTGACGGCGTCGATGCGAGCCAGTGTCGCCGAGACACTGCGGTGGTTGCCGTAGCTGAGTTCGCTGCGGCCGATGCGGTTCATCCGGGAGGCCGAGTCTTCCAGGCCCAGCACGAGTCCCCCGCGCAAAGACCCCTTGGCCCTGGCGCATTCGGCATCGGTGACCCCGTTGGCCGCGACCTCGTCGAGCACACCGCGCGCCAATGCTGTCACCTGGCCGAGGTTTTCGGGCTGGCAGCCGAGCGAGACCGAGAACGATCCGGTATCGGCGAAGGTGTCGACACTGGAGTACACCGAGTACGCCAGGCCGCGTTCTTCGCGAATGCGCTGGAACAGACGCGAACTCAGGCCACCGCCGACGATCGTGTTGAGGATCGACAGTGGCCACCGCTGCTGGCCTTCGTGTCTGCCGAAGGCCCGCACCCCGAAGGCCAGGTGGGTCTGTTCACTGTCCCGATTGATCCGGATCAGGCTCGGTGCGCCTTGCGCGCGGAACTTCCCTTCGCGGCGCGGGGCGGGTTCGGCGGTGGTGTCCAGGTGCGGCCCGAATGCCCGATGCACCAGTTCCACGACGCGTTCGTGGGCCACGTTGCCCGCCACCGCGACAACCATGCGCTCGGGCCGGTAGCGGCGCTGATGGAAGCCACGCAACTGCGCGGCCTGCATGTTCTCGATGGATTCGACGCTGCCGATCACCGGGCGCCCGATGGGGTGCTCGCCGAACATCGCGGTGAGGAAGGAGTCGGCGACCAGGTCTTCGGGGTCGTCGTCGCGCATCGAGATCTCTTCGAGCACCACTTGGCGCTCCACGTCGACGTCGACCGCGCGGCACAACCCGTTGAGGACCACGTCGGAGACGAGGTCGACGGCCAGTGGCAGGTCCTCGTCGATGACGTGGGCGTAATAGCAGGTCTGTTCCTTGGCGGTGAACGCGTTGAGTTCGCCGCCCACCGCGTCCATGGACTGCGCGATGTCGAGGGCGGTGCGGGTGGGTGTCGCCTTGAACAGCAGGTGTTCGAGGAAGTGCGCGGCGCCGGCCACGGTGGGGCCTTCGTCGCGCGAACCGACTCCGACCCACACTCCGATGGACGCCGAGCGCACGCCGGGCACGTGCTCGGTGACCACGCGCAGGCCACCGGGCAGCACGGTGCGACGCACCCCACCGTCGGTGGAGACGTCGTCCGCGGATTCGGTACTCGACTCTGTCAACTTCGGCTTGGTCACCCGATCCCCCCTAGCGGCGTCCCCATCGGATCGGTCTCCGATGCGGTCGGCTTCGACTTCGTCACCAGATCTCACCGAACGGCTGTGCTGGCATGGTTCCTCAACCTCTCGAACGGGAGTTGGCGACGTGCGATCGAAGCCTCCTTGTGCAGGCAGCAGGCGCGACGGCCGACTCCTCGATTCTATGCGCCCACCGCCCCCGCTCGTGCATCGGCCCTCGTCGTCGGGTCCTCGCTCACGACCCGGCGCGTGCCGGGTCCGCTCCCGTCGAGAACGTCGGCGATCGTGGCCAGTGCCGCCTCGCCCGCCATCGCCCAGTGCGTGGCGTCGATGCCGTGCCGGTGGACTGCGCCCTCGACAGCGCCTGCCCAACTGGCCGCGCCGCGCGATCCGGTGGGGTCGTCGACGGTGGCGGCAAAGTAGACGAGGTCGCCGTCGAAGCGGCGCGGGCGGTAGTCGTCGACCATCCGCATCGAGGCCGTGGCGGCGTCGATGATGCGGGCGATGCGGGCATGGTCGAGTGCGGCCAGTGGTCCGCCGATGTCGGCGGCCGCGGCGGCGAGGCCGTCGGTGTCGAAGGCGAGATCCTCGCCCGCGAGGCCGCCGAGCAGCTCGCCCACGGTGGGCATCGGGGTCTGCTCGGGGCCGTCGCCGAGCCAGCTGTCCATCATGGCCAGCTGGGCCACCTGTTCACCGTCGGCTTGCAGGCCGGTGGCGACGGCGTGGGCCAGCAGCCCACCCAGCGACCACCCGAGCAGGTGGTACGGCCCTTCCGGCTGCACATCGCGGATGGCGGCGATGTAGCGCCGTGCCCAGTCGTCGATGGTGGCGGGCAGTGGTTCGTCGGCGGTGAGGGCGGGCGACTGCAGTCCGTAGATCGGGCGCTGCGGGTCGAGGTGGCGAGTCAGCCCGGCGAACGACCAGGACACACCACCCACGGGGTGGATGCAGAACAGGGGTGCGCCGGTGCCACCCGCCCGCAGCGGGAGCAGTACCGCGAACGCGTCGTCATTCGAATCGCCCTCGGCGCGAAGCCGTTGCACCACCACAGCGGGCGTGGGGTCGGTGAAGAACCACGCCACCGGCACCGCGCTGCCCAGCGCCTCGCTCAGTCGTGCGGACAGCTGGACCGCGGTGAGCGAGTTGCCACCGAGGTCGAAGAAGTTGTCGTCCATGCCGATCCGGTCCAGCCCGAGCACCCGGGCGAACGCGCCCGCCACGAGTTGCTCGGTCTCGGTGATCGGCGCCCGGTAGGTCGCCTGGCGCAGATCAGGGCGCGGGAGGGCGCCGCGGTCGAGTTTGCCGGAGCTGTTGACCGGCAACGCGTCCAGCTCGAGCACCACCGCGGGCACCAGATATCCCGGGAGTTCCCCGGCAAGTGCCGCCCGCAGCGCTGTCACGTCGAGGGACGAACCCCCGTGTGCCACGGGGCCGTCGACGGCGGCGAGGCCGTGCTCGAACTCTTCGCTCCGGGTGGCGACGACGTAGGCGACCAGCCGGTCCGCGCCGACCCCGGACACCACGGCGGCCGCGGCTTGCGCGATCCCCCGCTGCCGTTGCAGCGCGGCTTCGACCTCGCCCAGTTCGATGCGCTGGCCGTTGAGCTTCACCTGCAGATCGACACGGCCGAGGTATTCCAGAGTGGGAGCGTGCCCTCCTCGCATCCGCACGAGGTCACCGGTGCGATACATCCGCGCACCGTCCGCACCGAAGGGATCGGGCACGAACCGCTCAGCGGTGCGATCGGCAGAGCCGACGTATCCGTGCGCGAGTTGCGCACCGCCGACATACAGTTCGCCGGTCACCCCCGGCGGCACCGGCCGCAGCCGGGCATCGAGCACGTAGAGCCGCGTGTTCCACACCGGCGCACCGATCGGCATCACGACGGTGTCGTCCTCGGTCACCACGTGCGAGCTCACCTGCACCGCGGTCTCGGTGGGCCCGTACAGGTTCACCACCTGCGCACCGGTCAGCGCACGCACCTGCTGCGCCAGCGCGGGGGGCAATGCCTCGCCACCCGCGAACACCCGGCGCAGCGTCCCGCTCACGACGTCGTTGTCGACGAGGCTCTCGGCTCGGGTGAGTGGATCGGCGTCGGTGCGCGCTTGTGCGTCCTGTAGGTGCGCGACGTAGGCGGCGAGCAGTGTCGGCGCGAATTGCACCGTGTCGATGCGGTGTTCGGTGATCAGTGCGGCGAGATAGGCCGGATCCCCGTGCCCACCGGGCCGGGCGACGACCGTTCGCGCACCCACCCGCTGCGGCAGCAGCAGCTCCCAGATCGACGCGTCGAACGTCGTCGGCGTCTTGTGCAGCACGGTGTCCCCGGCGGTGAACCCGAAACGCTGTGCCAGCCACTCGAGTTGGTTGACGATCGCGCGGTGCGCGACACCGACGCCCTTGGGCAATCCGGTCGATCCGGACGTGAAGATCACATACGCGGTGTGCTCAGGCAGGAGGGGCCGCACGCGCTCGCCGTCGCCGATCGGCCCGGCCGGGTAGCCGGCGAGATCCACCGTGTCGAGCGACACCACGTCGAGACCGTGTGGTGGGAGATCGACGGCATCGCGACCGGTGGTGAGCAGGCAGACCGGTTGCGCGATCCGCAGGACGCGGGCGACGCGCTCGGCCGGATGATCGGGGTCGATCGGCACGTAGGTGCCACCCGCCGCCAGCACCGCGTACACCGCGACGAGCAGCTCGCTCGACCGACGCACGGCCACCGCCACCGCGTTGTCCGGCCCGACACCGTGCTCGATCAGATGGCGGGCGAGCCGGTTCACCCGTCCCGAGAACTCGGCATAGGTGAGCGCGATGTCGCCGTCGATGATCGCGACGGCGTCCGGTATCGCGGCTGCCTGGCGGTCGAACGCCGTGGGCACCACGCCGGTGAGCGCGGTCTCGCGGGGTGCGGCGGCGATCTCCGCGTGGCGATGGGTGGCGAGGGCATCGGTGAGTGTGTCCGGTGCCGCGGGGTTCCGACGACCCTGCCGGTGGGACGCGCCGACCGGATAGGCGGTGTCGCACCAACTCTCGAGCATTCGCCTGTCGTCGTCGGTGAGCAGGTCGATATCGCCGACCGCGCCCGCCGGGTCGGCGGTGACCGCGTCGAGGACCCGCACGTAACCCTCGGCGATGCGGGCGGCGGTCTCGACGTCGAACAGATCGGTGGCGTAGGTGAGGCTCACCGCGCAACCACCGTCGTCGGTATCGGCGAGAACCAGGTCCAGGTCGAACTTGGCGACGGCGGCGTCGGCTTCCAGACCGGTCACGGTGAGGTCGGGCAGGACCACCCGCACCGGGCTCGCGGCCAGGTTCTGGAAGGCCAGCATCACCTGGAACAGGGGGCTGTGGGCGGTCGAGCGGTGCGGGTCGAGTACGTCGACCAGCCGCTCGAACGGCACCTCGGCGTTCTCGAAAGCATCGAGGTCCACCCGCTTCGCCTCCCGCAGCAGCGTGGTGAACGAGGTGGCGGGATCGACACCGGTCCGCAAGACCAGCGTGTTCACGAACATGCCGACGAGATCGTCGAGTGCCTGCTCACCGCGACCTGCCACCGGTGTGCCGATCGCGATGTCGCCGGTGCCGCTCAGTCGTGCGAGCAACGCGGCCAACGCGGCATGGGCCACCATGAACTCGCTGACGTCGGCACCACGAGCCAACCGGCCGACCCGCTGCCACACCGACCGCGGCACCACCGTTTCCACACTGGCGCCCCGGTGCGATGCGACGGCCGGACGGGGCCGGTCGGTGGGCAGCTCGAGCAGCCCGGGAAGCTCGGCCAGTTCGCTACGCCAGAATCGCAGCTGCCGGGCGGCGACCGACTCGGCCTCGGCCTCGCTGCCGAGCACCGCGCGCTGCCACAGCGTGTAGTCGGCGTACTGGACTTCCAGAGGCGCCCAATCGGGTTCGGCGCCCGCGCGACGGGCGAGGTAGGCGGTTGTGGTGTCGCGCAGCAGCGGCCCGGCGGAGAACCCGTCGGCACTGATGTGATGGATCACCACGACCAGCACGACTTCGTCGTCCGCGCAACGCAATACGCGCACCCGTACCGGGGGCGCGACGGTGACGTCGAATCCGCGCCCGATCTCGGCCGCGACGATCGCCGGTACCGCGATCGGGTCGACGGACTCCACCACCGGCATCGGCACGAACTCCCATACCGCCTGATGCCCGATCCCGTCGATCGCCGGGTAGGCCGTGCGGAGCACCTCGTGCCGGTCGAGCACATCGGTGACCGCCGCGGCCAGCGCCGCGGCGTCGACATCGCCGGTGAGACGCACCGCGATCGGGATGTTGTAGGCGCCGGACCCGGGATCGAGCCGGTTGAGCAGCCACATGCGCTGCTGGGCGGCCGACAGCGGAATCCGGTCCGGGCGTGCGCCCGCCGTCAGCGCGATCCCCGCACCGGTACCCGCGGTCGCCGCCAGCGCGGCCGCCAGATCGACCACGGTGGTCGCTTCGAACAGGGTGCGTACCGGCACCCGAGTCGACAGTGCCGCGCCGAGGCGGGCGGCGACCCTGGTCGCGATGAGCGAGTTGCCGCCGAGGTCGAAGAAGTCGTCGTCGAGTCCGATCGGCTCGCGCCCGAGCACCGCACCGAACACCTCGGCCACCGCCCGCTGCACCGCGCTCACCGGCGCCCGGAACGGCCGCGCCACGAATTCCGGTGCGGGCAACGCTGTGCGGTCGAGTTTGCCGGAGGTATTGAGCGGGAACGCGTCGAGCACGACGATCACCGACGGCACCATGTACGAGGGCAACACCGCTCCCACGGCAGTGCGCAGGGCGGCCGGATCCAGCTCCGCGCCCGGCGCAGGCACCACGTAGCCGACGAGCCGGTCACCGGTCGCGCTCGCCGCGACCACCGCCGCGGCCTGGCTGACTCCGTCTACCCCTTGCAACGCGGTCTCGATCTCCCCGAGCTCGATGCGCTGACCACGGAACTTCACCTGGAAGTCGCTGCGCGCCAGGTAGACGAGCACACCCTCGCGAGTCCACCGCACCAGATCGCCGGTGCGGTACATGCGGGCGCCCGCCGTGTCGGCGGATCGTGGCCGCGCGGCTTCGTCGGCGAACGGGTCGGCGACGAAGCGATCCGCCGACAGGTCTGGCCGACCGAGGTAGCCGCGCGCCAACTGCGCGCCGGCCAGGTACAGCTCACCGGCGACACCCGGAGCCACCGGCCGCAACCGCTCGTCGAGCACATAGACCCTGGTGTTCCACTCGGGCACGCCGATCGGCACGGTCTGCCCGGTCGCGCTGTCGGCGGGCCAGGCGGTGACCGACACGGCGGCTTCGGTGGGGCCGTACAGGTTGTGCACGCACGCGGTCGCTTTCGCCCGCAGGGTCGCCACCGTCTCCGGCACGAGCGCCTCACCGATCGCGAGGACGAGCCGCAGGCTCCGCAACTGTTCGGCTTCGGCGTGCGCGGCGAACATCGCCAGCATCGACGGCACGAAGTCGACGACGGTGATCTGCTGCGCGGCAACAAGTTCGGCGAGGTACAGCGGATCACGGTGCCCGTCGGGCGTGGCGAGCACCAGCGTCGCCCCCGCGGCCAGCGGCGCGAAGAACCCCCACACCGACAGATCGAACCCGGCCGAGGACTTCTGCAGGTACACGTCGTCGCCGTCGAGCTCGTACTGCTCGAGCAGCCACGCGATCTGGTTGCGAACGCCGGCGTGGCTCATCGCCACACCCTTGGGCTTGCCGGTGGAGCCGGAGGTGAACAGCACGTAGGCCAGGTTCGAATCGCGCAGCGGTCCACGCAGTTCGGACGCGGCGACCGGATCCGCCGAGTACCCGGCGGTGTCGATGTCATCGAGCACGACGACCCGGGTCGGCAGCGCGGCCACGCGTGCCGAAGCTGTCGCGGCCTCGACATTGCTGTCCACGGCCGACTCCGCAGTGGTGAGGACCAGGTGCGGTCGGGCGGTGTCGAGGACGTCGACGATGCGGTCGGCCGGGTGGTCGGGGTCGATCGGCACGTACGCACCGCCCGCGGTGAGCACCGCGTACATGGCGACGACGAGGTCGGTGCAGCGCCGGATGGCCAGTCCTACCAGCACATCGGGGCCGACGCCTCGGTCGATCAGGTGCCGGGCCAGGCGATTGACCTCGGCGTCGAGTGCGGCGTAGGTCAGCGCCGTGCCCTCGAACACGACCGCGGTCGCCTCGGGGTAGGCCCGCACCTGGGCGCGGAACGCTGTGAGCAGTGTCGCGGTGGCGTCGATCTCGCGGGTGGTGGCGTTCCACTCGGTGAGGATGCGGGTCCGTTCCGCGGGTTCGAGCACGTCCACGCTGTCGAGCGGTGTGCGCGGCGACGCGGCGACGGCGGCGAGCAACCGTTCCAGCCTGCCCGCGATCGCCGTCGCGGTCTCGGTGTCGAACACGTCGTGGGCATAGGTGAGTACGCCGGTGACGCCCGCGGCCGCGCCGTCGGCCGTGTACTCGTCGCTGACGATGAGGTGCAGATCGAACTGCGACAGCTCGTTGTCGGTGTCCAACCCCGACACGGTGATCCCGGGCAGCGACAGTTCGGCACGCTCGAAGTTCTGGAACGAGAAGCCGACCTGGAACAGCGGATGCCGCGCGGTGGAGCGAGTCGGATCGAGCACCTCGACGAGGCGTTCGAACGGCACGTCGGCGTGGGCGAAAACCGCCAGGTCGGTGGCGCGTTGACGAATCAGCAACTCCTGGAAGGACTCCCCGGCCCGCAAGCGGGTACGGAAGACCAAGGTGTTGACGAACATGCCGATCAGGTCTTCGAGCGCGGCCTCGCCACGCCCGGCGACCGGGGTCCCGACGGTGATGTCGGCACTGCCCGAAAGGCGTCCGAGCAGCGCGGCGAAGGCGGTGTGCACGACCATGAACAGCGTGGCACCGGATGCCCTGGCCAGTGCGCTGAGCCGGGCGTGGGTGTCGGCATCCACGGTCACCGGCACCGTCGCACCGGCGAGGTCGCGTACGGCCGGGCGCGGGCGATCCAGCGGCAACGCCAGCTCCTCGGGCAGATCGGCCAGCTCGCCGCGCCAGAAGTCGAGCTGGCGGGCGGCCACCGACTCGGCATCGGCTTCCTCGCCGAGGACCGCGCGCTGCCACAGCGCGTAGTCGGCGTACTGCACCGGCAGCGGCGTCCACCGCGGTGCCACCCCGTCACGACGCGCGAGGTAGGCCGTCATCAGGTCACGCACCAGCGGCGGCATCGACGAACCGTCGGCGCTGATGTGGTGCACCACCAGGCCCAGTACGGCCTCCTCGGCGGTGATCCGGTACAGCACCACCTGCCACGGCACACCCGCCGTGACATCGAAGGTGGTGGCGGCCAGCGCGGTCACCGCGCCCAGGATCCGCGTGGCGTCGAGATCGCGAACCTGCAGTGCGACACCGGCTTCGGCGACGGACAGGATCCGCTGCACCGGTCCGTCGGCGGTCTCGGGGTAGTAGGTCCGCAGCACTTCGTGTCGGGCGACGAGGTCCTCGACGGCGGCGGCGAGCGCATCCGGATCGAGTGCGCCGCGCAGGCGCACCGCGATCGGCACGTTGTAGCCGGCCGAGTCCGGATCGAACCGATTGAGGAACCACATGCGCTGCTGGGCGGGCGAGAGCGGAATCGAAGCAGGCCGCTCCCCCGCTACCAGCGCCACGCGCGCCACCCCGCCGTCGGCATCGAGCGCGGCGGCCAATGCGGCGACCACCGGCGTCTCGAAGATCCGTGCCACGGGGACCTGCCGGTTCAGCGCCGCCCCGAGCCGCGCGGCGACCCGGGTGGCGATCAGCGAGTTGCCCCCGAGATCGAAGAAGTCGTCGTCGGCACCGACCCGTTCGACACCGAGTACGTCGGCGACAACCCCGGCCACCAGCTGCTCCGACGGCGTCGCCGGTGCCCGGAACTGCCGCACGAGCACCTCGGGTGCGGGCAGCGCTCGCCGATCGAGCTTGCCGGAGGCGTTCACGGGAAGCTCGCCGAGCACCACGAATGAGCTCGGCACCATGTAGGCCGGGAGCGCTTGCCGCGCTGCGGCTTTCACGGTATCGAGGTCGACGGCCGAGTCGTTCTCTGCGGCCCCACCAGCGCGGGTGGCGGCCACGGCGGCGGATGAGGCGGGCGCTTCGCCCCTCGATGCCGGGCCGACAACCGCGGCGGCGTCGAGATCCGAAGCCGCACCGATGGCCATCTCCCC
Source organism: Nocardia sp. NPDC058633 (assembly GCF_042717045.1). NCBI lineage: Bacteria > Bacillati > Actinomycetota > Actinomycetes > Mycobacteriales > Nocardiaceae > Nocardia > Nocardia sp. NPDC058633. The sequence continues at coordinate 159,890 of NZ_JBHXRA010000007.1, read as the reverse complement.
CGTCGCACCGGTGCGGCGGAGCTCTCGGTGCTGCTGCGCGGGCACGAGATACGCGGTGAGGTAGTCGCCGCTGCCGTCGTCGCGGACGGTGACCACTGCCCGTTCGATGGCGTCGAGTCCGGCGAGGACCGCCTCGATCTCGCCGAGTTCGATACGCAGGCCGCGCAGCTTCACCTGGAAGTCCGTGCGGCCCAGGTATTCCAATTCGCCCGAGCGGGTGCGCACGACGAGGTCGCCGGTGCGGTACATGCGCTCACCGGGGGCGCCGAGGGGGTTGGCGACGAAGCGGTCGGCGGACAGGTCAGGGCGAGCGAGGTAGCCGCGAGCCAGTTGGACACCGGCCAGGTACAGCTCACCCGGCGTGCCGACGGGCACGGGACGCAAGCGGGCGTCGAGCACGTGCAGGGCGGTGTTGGCGACCGGGGCGCCGATCGGCACGGTAACCGTGTCCGCGTCGGTGACCTGGTGGAAGCTCACGTCGACAGCGGCCTCGGTGGGGCCGTACAGGTTGTGCACGGCGACACCGGGAATCAGTGCGCGCAGGCGCTGCGCGTCGGCGGCGGGCAGGGCCTCACCGGAGGCGAACACCTGTCGCAGCAAAACACACTCGGCGGCCGACGGTTCGGCGAGGAAGGCCGCCAGCATCGACGGCACGAAGTGGGCGACGCCGACCCCGGTGCGGGCGACGAGCTCGGCGAGGTAGGCCGGATCGCGGTGCCCGTCGGGCCGCGCGATCACCAAGGTGGCGCCGATCTGTAAGGGCCAGAACAGTTCCCAGACCGAGACGTCGAAGGTGATCGGCGTCTTCTGCAGCACGATGTCCGCGTCGTCGAGCCGGTAGGCGTCCTGCATCCAGGTCAGCCGGTTGACGATCGCGGTGTGGGTCACCGCGACTCCCTTGGGTTTGCCGGTCGAGCCGGAGGTGAACAGCACATACGCCAGGTCCGCGCCACGCAGGGGCCGGATCCGGTCGGCATCGGTCACCGGATCGGCGGCGAACCCGGACAGATCGAGCGCGGCGAGCTCGACGACGCGCACCGTGGATGCGAGCTGCGTGTGGGGTCGGTCTGTGCCCGTACCGATATCGGGGAAATCGGCGGCGGCCAGCACACAGACCGGTGCGGCGGTCGCCAGGACATCGGCGATGCGGTCGGCCGGATGGTCGGGATCCAACGGGAGGTACGCGGCGCCCGCCGCCTGCACGGCGTAGATCGCGACCAGCAGATCGATGCCGCGCCGCAACCCGACACCGACCACGGCACCGGGACCGACCTGCTCGGCGATCAACCACCGCGCCGAGCGGGCGACCCGAGCGGCGAACTCGCCGTAGGTGATCCGCTCGCCCTCGAATTCGAGGGCGAGCGCCGCGGGCGTGCGCGCGACCTGCGCGCCGAACAGCGAGACGAGCGTCGCGTCGGTGTCGAGCGGGGCGGCGGTGTCGTTCCATGCCGCGAGCTGGGCGGTTTCGGCCGCGTCGAGGAGATCGATCTCCCCGACCGCGCGACGGTCGTCGACGACGACCGCGCTCAGCACCCGCACGAACCGCGCGCCGAACGCGGCGACCGTGTCGGCGTCGAACAGGTCCACGGCGTAGCGCAGCCACCCGCGCATTCCGGGTTCGCCGTCGGCGCCGACGATCTCATCGATCGCCAGCGACAGATCGAACTGGGTCGTGGCCGCGGGCATCGCGAACTCGTCGATCCGCAGTCCCGGCAGTGCGATGGCGGTGTCGTCGCGGTGCTCGAACGCGAGCATGACCTGCACGATCGGCGAATAGGCGGTGGAGCGCACCGGGTTGAGCTCGTCGACGAGCCGCTCGAACGGCAGATCGGCATTCGCGAAGGCCCGCAGGTCGGCGGCGCGCACCTCGGCGAGCAGCTCGCCGAACCCGGCACCGGCATCGACCGTCGTCCGCAACACGAGGGTGTTGACGAACATGCCGACGAGATCGTCGAGCGCGGCATCGGCCCGCCCGGCGACCGGCGTGCCGACGAGAACATCGGCTCCGCCACCGTGGCGCGACAACAGCACCGCGAACGCCGCGTGCACCACCATGAAGGTGGACACGCCGTGGCGCCGAGCCAAGGCCTCGACCCCGGCAACCACCTCGGCGGGCACCTCGAATCCGACCGCGCCGCCCGCACCGCCGCGCACAGCGGGCCGCGGCCGATCGGTCGCCAGTTCGAGAGCCGGTGCCGCTCCGGCCAATTCGTCGCGCCAGTGCGCCAACTGCCGCGCCAACCGGGACTGCGGCTCGGCCGCGTCGCCGAGCACGGCGTGCTGCCAGAGGGTGAAGTCCGGATACTGCACCGGCAACGGCTCCCACGCCGGAGCGGTCCCCGCGGCGCGCGCGGCGTAGGCAGTGATCAGGTCGCGGGCCAGCGGCGTGGTCGACACCCCGTCGGCGGCGATGTGATGCACCGCGAGCACCAGCACGTGCTCGATCTCGCCGGTTCGCCGGTCCCCCGGTTCGGTCGGCGACGCGCGACGCAGCAGCGCGGCGCGCAGCGGCGGCTCGGTGGTCAGGTCGTAGCCCTCGCCGATGATGGTGCGCACGGTGTCGACCAGGTCGGTTTCGGTGCTCTCGCGCACGACGGCGGCGGGCAACACCGCGTCGACGGGCAGAATCACCTGGGTCGGACCGTCGGCGTCTTCCGGAAACACGGTGCGCAGTGCCTCGTGCCGGTCGAGGACATCGGCGAGCGCCGCCCACAGGGCATCGGTATCGAGGTCACCGGTCAGGCGCAGCGCGATCGGCAGCGTGTAGACGGCCGACTCGGGGTCGATCCGGTTCAGCAGCCACAGGCGAGTCTGGGCCAGCGACAGCGGGATTCGATCCGGGCGGGGACGCACGGCGGTGAGCGCGGGCAATCGCTCGCCGCCGACGCCCGCTCGCTCGGCGAGTCCGGCGACGGTGGGGGCGTCGAACACATCGCGCACGTCGAGCGCGCTGCCCAGCGCCGCGTTGGCTCGGGCGACGAGTCGCATCGCGAGCAGCGAGTTGCCGCCGACGGCGAAGAAGTCGTCGTCGGCGCCGACGCGCGCCACCCCGAGCAGCGCGCCGATCACATCGGCGAGCGCGGTCTGCGCACCCGGTCGCGGCGCCACGTAGGCGGTGGTGGTGGACAGGTCGGCGGCGGGCAGCGCGGCGCGGTCGAGTTTGCCCGCGGAGTTGAGCGGCACGGTGTCGAGCACGACCAGGTGCGAGGGCACCATGTACGCGGGCACCCGGCCCGCCACGTGCGCTCGCACCGCCGCACTGTCGACCTCGCCCGCGACGTAACCCACCAGGCACTGGCGCCCGGCGTCGTCGATGGCGGGCAGCACGGCGGCGTGGGTCACGCCGGGAGCGTCGCCGAGGGCGGCCTCGATCTCGCCCAGCTCGATCCGCAGGCCACGGATCTTGACCTGGAAGTCGTTGCGGCCCAGATAGACCAGCGCCCCTGACCGATCGCGGCGAACGAGGTCGCCCGTGCGGTACATGCGGGCGCCGTCGGCGCCGAACGGGTCGGCGACGAAACGATCGGCGGTCAGGTCCGGCCTGCCGAGGTAGCCGCGAGCCAGCTGGACACCCGCGAGATACAGCTCTCCCGCCACGCCACCGGGAACCGGGTGCAACCGCTCGTCGAGCACGTAGGAGCGCACATTCCAGGTGGGCCTGCCGATGGGCAGTTCTGTCTGCTCGACCGGCGCGGTGATCGGCTGGAAAGTGCTGGTGATGGCCACTTCGGTCGGACCGTAGGTGTTGTGCAGCTCGCCGGGGATCGCGGCGAGCACGGTGGCCGCCAGCGGGGCGGGCAGCTCCTCGCCGCCCACGTGCAGCATCCGCAGCCCGCGCAGGGCGTCGCCGAGCCCTTCGGCCAGCATCGCGGCCAGCACCGACGGCACGATCTCCATGATGGTGACGCCCTGCTCACGCACGACGCGCGCCTGGTACTCCAGGTCGAGGTGACCGCCGGGGCGCAGCAGCACCAGCGGGGCGCCGAGGAGGGCGGGAGCCAGCAGTTCCCACAGCGAGACATCGAAGGTGAGCGGTGCGCGCTGCAGGAAACGATCCGCCGCGGTCATGCCGTACTCACCACGCAGCCAACAGATTTCGTTGACCACGGCGCGATGCGAGATCAACACGCCCTTCGGGGTGCCGGTGGAGCCGGAGGTGAACAGCACATACGCCGGGTGGTCGGGGTGCAGCGGCGCGAGCCGGTCCGCGTCCGTGATCGGGGTGCCCGCCACCACCTCCGGGGCCTGCGCCTCGAGCTGGGCGACGGTGAGCACCGGGAACCCGGAGCGTGATGCGGCGGCGAAATGCACCGAGGCCGTGGCGGACCGGATGCCGCTGTCCACATGGTCGAGGTCGTCTGCGCAGGCGACCACCACCAGTCGCGGTGTCGCGGTGGCCAGCACGTGCCCGATGCGTTCGGCGGGCTGGCCCGCGTCGATCGGCACGTACACGCCACCGGCGGCGAGCACGCCGTGCAGCACCACCAGCAGTTCGATGCTGCGCGCAACAGCCACGGCCACCGGCGTCTCCGGTCCCACTCCGCAGTCGATCAGTCTGCGCGCGAAGCGGTTCGCCCTGGCGGCGAGCGCGCCGTAGGTGATCTCGGCGCCGTCGAAGACCGCCGCCACCGCCTCGGGATCTCGCGCGGCCGCGGCATCGAGCAGGTGGGCGGCGAGTGGGGCGCGCACACCCAGTTCCGCGAGTGTGCTGTCGAGTGGAACCACGTCACCGTGGTGGTTCACCGACGAGGCGGCCTCCGCGAGCAGGGCGAGGTCGCCGACCGCGGTACCGGGGGCGGTGACCGCGTCTCGTAGCACCCGCTCGAGCATTCCCACCATCGCCGCGACGGTGCCGGCGTCGAAAAGGTCGGTGGCGTAGCGCAGTTCGAGGTCGAGGCCGTCGGGCGCCCCGTCGGGGGTGAAACGGTCGACGAAGGTGAAGTCGAGGTCCACTTCGATCGGCGCGTCCGGCAGGGTCAGTCCCGACAGGGTGAGCCCGGGCAGTTCGAACGCGGTTCTGCGTTGGTTCTGCAACGCCAGGGAGATCTGATACAGCGGCGAATACCCCTGCGAGCGCGCTGGATTGAGCGCGTCGACCAGGCTCTCGAACGGCACGTCGGCGTTGTCGAAGGCATCGAGATCGCCCGCGCGCACCTCGTCGAGCAGATCGCCGAAGCGGGTGTCGGAGCGGACTCGCGCGCGCAGCACGAGGGTGTTGACGAACATGCCGACGATATCGTCGAGTTCGCGATGACCGCGACCGGCCACCGGCGTGCCGACGACGATGTCGGCTCCGGACGAGAGCCGCGCGAGCAGGACCGCCAGGCCCGCGTGCAGCACCATGAACGGGGTGGCGCGATGCGCGCGAGCCAGCTCTTCGATCCCTCGATGCAGGTCGGCGCCGAGGGCGGCGGTGAAGGTGGCGCCCTGGTTGGAGGCGATCAGCGGCCTGCGCCGGTCGGCGGGCAGAGTGAGCACGTCGGGCAGGCCCGCGAGTCGGTGCGTCCAGTAGTCGAGCTGGCGGGCCAGGGGCGCGTCCGGGTCATCGGCACTGCCGAGCCCTTCGGTCTGCCACAGCGCGTAATCGGCGTAGTGCACGGCCAACGCGGGCAGCCGGGGCGGCGCACCGGCCGCGCGGGCGGCGTAGGCGGCCACCAGATCCCGGGTCAGCGGGCCCATCGACCAGCCGTCGGCCGCGATGTGATGCACCACGAGCACCAGCACGTGTTCGGTGCTCGCGACCCGCAGCAGTGCGGCGCGCACCGGCACCTCGGTGGTGATGTCGAAGCCGCCGGCCAGCACCGCGACCACCGCGGCGGGCACGTCGTCGGCCTCGACATCAGCGACGGCGAGCTCGGGCACGAACGGCGCACCCACCAGTTGTGTCGCCTGCCCGTCGAATTCGGGATAGGTGGTGCGCAGCGTCTCGTGGCGGGCGATCAGGTCACCCAGCGCGCCGCGCAGCGCGTCCGCGTCGAGTTCGCCGCTGAGCCGGATCGCGACCGGGATGTGATAGGCGGCGGAGTCCGGATCGAAGCGGTGCAGGAACCACATGCGCTGCTGGGCGGGTGAGAGCGGAATCCGGTGCGGTCGTGGCCCTGCCACGGGCCCGCGACGACTGCCGGTTCCGCGCAGCGCGTCCAACCGCACCGCGAGTCCCTCCACGGTGCTCGCCTCGAACAGTTCCCGCACCGGCACCCTGGCATCCAGCGCGGTGCCGAGCCGCGCGGCCACCTGGGTCGCCAGCAGGGAGTTGCCGCCGAGGGCGAAGAAGTCCGCACCCGCGCCGACCCGCTCCAGCTCGAGCACCCCGGCGAAGGTCGCGGCCACGATCCGCTCGGTCGCGGTGGCCGGCTCCCGGTAATCGATCTGCCGGGTTTCGGGGGCGGGCAGCGCCCGGCGATCGAGCTTGCCGGAAGCGTTGACGGGCAACTCGTCGAGGAATACGTAGGCCGCCGGGACCATGTAGGAGGGCAATGTCGCGATGATCGCGGCGTCGAGGTCGGCGGGCGTGGGAGCCGCCGAAGGGTCGGTGGCGGGCGCCGGAGCAGTCGCTGCTGTCGCGTCCGGGGCCGCGCGCACCACGTAGGCGACGAGTTGATCGGCCCTACCCGCGTCGGAGCGCACCAGGACCGCGACGCGGCGCACACCGTCGACAGCGGCGATCGCGGCCTCGATCTCGGCCGGTTCGATCCGCAGGCCACGCAGTTTCACCTGGAAGTCGGTGCGGCCGAGGTAGTGCAGTGCGGGCCCGTCGACGCCGGCACGCCAGGCGACCAGGTCGCCGGTGCGGTACAGGCGTTCGCCCGTGCCGAAGGGATCGGCCACGAAACGTTCGGCGGTGAGGTCGGCGCGACCGTGGTAGCCGTCGGCGAGCTGCGCACCGGCCACATAGAGCTCACCCGGCACACCGGCCGGGACGGGACGCAGACGCGAATCCAGCACGTACACACGGGTATCGGCCACCGGCGCACCGATCGGCACCGATGCACCCGACTCCTCACCCACCTCGTGCGTGGTGATCTGAACGGCGGTCTCGGTGGGGCCGTAGAGATTCACGACGGTCGCGCCGGTGCTCGCGCGCACCCGCCGCGCCAGGTCGCTCGTCAGCGCTTCACCGCCGGCGAAAACCAGGCGCAGCGAATCCGCCCGCGCGGACAGCGGTTCGGCCACCACGGCCGCCAGCACCGACGGCACATACTGGACAACGCTGACCCGATGACGCACGGTGGCCGCCGCCAGGTACGCCGGATCGCGGTGCCCGTCGGCGGTCGCGAGCACCAGCCGCGCACCGACCTGCAACGGCCACAACAGTTCCCACACCGACGCGTCGAAGGTGAACGGCGTCTTCTGGAGCACCACGTCGTCGACGTCGAGCGGGTATTCCCGCTGCAGCCACAGCAACTGGTTCACCACAGCCTTGTGCGGCACGGCCACACCCTTGGGCCGACCGGTCGACCCCGACGTGAACAGCACGTAGGCGAGGTGCTCGGGACGCAACGGGGCGACCCGCTCGTCGTCGGCGATCGGTGCGCCCGACAGCGCCGACAGGTCGAGCGTGTCGACCTCGAGCACCGAATACCCTACAGCCACACCGTCTCCGGCGAGCGCGAGCACACAGATCGGTGCCGTCTGCGCCAGCACGTACGCCGTCCGCTCGGCCGGATGATCCGGATCCACCGGCACATAGGCCGCCCCGGCCGCGAGCACCGCGTGCACCGCGACCAGCTGCTCCACCCCACGGCGCATCGCCACCGCGACCAGCGAGCCCGGGCCCGCCCCGAGCCCGATCAGATGACGGGCCAGCCGCGTAACTCGTTCACCGAACTGCGCGTACGACAGCTGCACCGCCGGGGAATCCGCGGCGGGACGCAGCGAGGCCTCGGGAGCAGCACCACCGGCGCGGTGGGCGCTGATCGCGTCCACGGCCGCGTGCTCGAGCCGGGAAATCGCGCTCGACGACACTGCGGCGCCCGTCCGCGCGTCACCCTCGGCAACCGCCACCATCGCATCGTCGACGGTGGCCGGGTCGGTGTCGACGACCACGGCGATCGCGTGGGGAGTAGCGGCCGCTCGGTCGGCGAAGAGCCCGGCGAGGGTGCTGGTGTGCGCGCGGTCGGTGGAAGTGTCGTTCCAGGTGGTCAGCAGTTGGGTCTGCTCAGCGGGGTCGAGGATCTCGATGTCGCCCACCGGGCGGTTCGGGTCGGCGAGGACAGCGGTGAGGACGCGGTGCAGGCGGGCGGCGAAACCGGCGACGGTGGTGGCGTCGAACAGGTCGGTGGCGTAGAGGAAAGCGCCGGAAATGCCTGCGGGAGCGCCGTTGTCGTCGCGGTGTTCGGTGAGGGTGAGTTCGAGGTCGAACTTGGCGACACCGGTCGGTAGATCGACACCGGCGACGGTGAGACCGGGGAGGGCCAGTTCGCTCGCAACGTCCTCGTTGAGCGACAGCATCACCTGGAACAGCGGGTTGCGGGCGGTGGAACGGACCGGATCGAGAATCTCGACGAGACGCTCGAACGGGACGTCGGCGTGTCCGAACGCGGCGAGATCGGTAGCGCGGACCTGGGCGAGCAGCTCGGTGAACGGGGCCGCCGACGCCACCTCGGCGCGCAGGACGAGGGTGTTGACGAACATGCCGACCAGATCGTCGAGCGCGCGTTCACCACGCCCCGACACCGGCGTGCCGATCGCGATGTCGGTGGTCGCCGACAACCGCGCCAGCAGCACCGCGAACACCGCGTGCGCGGCCATGAACACCGTGACACCTTGTGCGCGAGCGAATTCCGCCAGCGCCCGATGGGTGTCGGCGTCGATCTCGACGCGGTGCAGCGCCCCACGGCGGGACGCGACCGCGGGCCTGGTCCGGTCGGTGGGCAGCTCCAACTGCTCGGGCAGCCCCGCCAGCGCGGCGCGCCAGTACGTGAGCTGCTCGGCCGCAAGCGATTGCGGATCGGCCGGGTCGCCGAGCACCGTGTGCTGCCACACCGCGTAGTCGGCGTATTGCACGGACAGCGGCGCCCAGTTCGGGCCGTCGCCGAGGGTTCGCGCACCGTAGGCCGTGAGCACGTCCCGGATCAACGGGCCGAACGAGAAGCCGTCGGCCGCGATGTGATGCAACACGATGACCAGCACGTACTCAGCACCAGCAGCGTCTGTCGGCGCGGTGTTCGCGGCGACGCGGAGCAAGTTCACGCGGATCGGGGCGTCGACGGTGAGGTCGAAGCCGACGGTGGCGAAGGTGCGGACGGCGTCGGACAGGTCGGCCGCGCCGACGATCCGGGGGTGCACCTCCGGGACGAGCCCGGTCGCGGGAAGGATCTCGGCGATCGCGTGGCCGTCGCGATCCGGGTAGCGGGTGCGCAGGACCTCGTGCCGGTCCAGCACGTCGACGATCGCCGCCTGGAGTGCGGCGATGTCGAGCGCACCGGTGAGCCGGACCGCCATCGGAATGTTGTCGGTGGCCGAGCCGGGGTCGAAGCGGTTGAGGAACCACATCCGCTGCTGGGCGGGTGAGAGCGGAACGGGATCGGGTCGGGTCCCGGCCACCAGCGCGGGGCCGGGGGCGCTACCGCGCAGCCCGTCGGCGGCCGCGGCCAGCGCCAGCACCGTCGTGGTGTCGAAGAGCTGGCGGATGGGGATGCGCACGTCGAGGTCGGTGCTGATGCGGGCCATCAAGCGGGTGGCGAGCAGTGAGTTGCCGCCCAGGTCGAAGAAGTCGTCGTCGCGGCCCACCCGATCCAGCCCGAGCACCTCGGCGAAGGCGGCGGCGACCACCTGCTCGGCGGCGGTTTCGGGCGCGCGGTAGGCGGCGGTGTCGAATACCGGTGCGGGCAGCGCGGATCGGTCGAGCTTGCCGACGGGGGTCAGCGGCACGGCGTCGAGGGCGACGATCGCGGCGGGCACCATGTGCGCGGGTAGGTGCGCGGCGGCGTGCGCGGTGAGGGTCGCGGTGTCGATCGTCGACCCGATGGCGGGGACCACGTACGACACCAGCAGGGTCGCGCCCGCGTCGGTGCGATGACCGAGGGTGGCGGCGAAGTCGACCGTCCGATGGCGGCCCAGGACCGCGTCGATCTCGCCGAGTTCGATCCGGAAACCGCGCACCTTCACCTGGAAGTCGTTGCGGCCCAGATATTCCAGGTCGTAGGAACCGTCGCGCCGCACCCACCGCACGGTGTCCCCGGTGCGGTACATCCGGTCACCCGGCGCCCCGTAGGGATTGGTCACGAACCGGCCCGCCGTCAGGGCGGGCCTGCGGTGGTATCCGCGCGCCAGTTGCGCACCGGCGATGTACAGCTCACCGATGACTCCGGCGGGCACCGGCCGCAGTCGCTCGTCGAGCACCAGTTCGGTGGTGCCCTCCACCGGGGCACCGAGCGTGACAGGTGTTGTCGCGGTGAGGGGTTCGCTGATGTTGGTGACGATGGTCGTCTCGGTCGGACCGTACCCGTTGCGGAAGATCAGGCCCGGAATCGCGGCGGTCCAGCGCGCGAGGAGTTCCGCGGGGCACGCCTCGCCACCGACCACCACCACCCGCAGCTCGTCGAGGCCGTCGGGGTTCACCGTCGCCAATGCCGAGGGGGTGATGACCACATGGGTCACCCGCTCCGCCCGCAACAGCTCCGTCAGCTCGGCCCCGCCGAACACCCCGGCGGGCGCGACGACCAGCGTCGCCCCTTCGGTCACGGCCAGCAGCAGCTCGGCCACGGAAATGTCGAACGACGGCGACGCCACATGCAACACCCGCGCGTCCGCCGACGCCAGATACCGGCGCGCCTGCACGGGCAGATACGCCGCCACCGCACTGTGCGGGATCACGACGCCCTTGGGCAGACCGGTGGTGCCGGAGGTGTAGATGACATAGGCCGGATCGAGCGGATCCACCGCCCGCCGACCTGTGCCGCCGTTCGCGAAGACGTCACCGTCTGTGGCGATCACCCCGTCGATGTCACCGACCGCGTCGCGGCGTTCGCCGACTCCGGCCTGGCCGTCGGCCTCGCCCGCAGTTGCCGAACGCGCTTCTGCGACACCGTGTTGCGCCGCATCGACACCATCGATCACGGCAGCCGACGCCAGGGAATCGACCACGATCCAACTGACCGTGGCGGGCAAGTCCGCCAGCACCGCAGTGGTGGTGATGCCCGCCGCCGCGCCGGAATCGGCGAGCATGTGGGCGATGCGGTCGGCGGGATAGTTCGGGTCGACCGGGAGGAAGCCTGCCCCGGATTTCACGACGCCCCAGACCGCGGTGACCGAGTCGGCCGAGCGTGGGATGCTCACGGCGACCAGGTCGCCCGCGCCGATGCCGAGAGCGGCCAGGCGCGCGGCCAGGCGCGCGGCGGCGGTGTCGAGCTCGCCGTAGGTGCGAGTCCGCTCGCTGTCGCGGATCGCGATCGCGGTGGGGTCGGCGGCGGCACGGGCGAGCACCTGCCCCAGCAGCGGGGCCGGAGTCGACTCACCGCCGCAGCGGGTGGTCAGTTCACCGAACTCGGTGTCGATCAGCAGGGGCAGATCGCCGACGGGAGTCCGCGGGGCCGCCGCGATCGCGGCGAGCAAGCCGGTGAAGCGGCGCACCATGCGCGTGATGGTCGATTCGTCGAACAGATCTGTGGCGTAGGAGAATTCGCCGGACAGACCGGTGGCGGCGGAATCACGCACCGTCACCGACAGGTCGAACTTCTCGATGTCATAGGGCATATCGACAGCGGTAGCGCGCAAACCGGGCAGTTCGAAGGTCGTCGGCGGCAGATTCTGCAACGACAGCGCCACCTGGAACAGCGGATGACGACCGGCCGAACGAGACGGGGCGAGCACCTCGACGAGCCGCTCGAACGGCAGCGTGGTGTGGTCGAAGGCGGCCAGATCCCCGGCGCGAACGCGGCCGAGCAGGTCGGCGAACGGTTCCGCGCCCCGCACCTGGGTGCGCAGCACCGCGGTGTTGACGAACATGCCGATCACGTCGTCGAGTTCGGCCGCGCCGCGCCCGGCGACCGGACTGCCGATCGCCACATCGGCAGTGCCCGACAAGCGCGCGATCAGCACCGACAGCGCCGCGTGCAGCACCATGAACAGGGTCGCACCCTGTTCGGCCGCAACAGCGTTCAACGCGGCGACGATGTCGGAGTCGAGCTCGAATTCGACCCGGTGTCCGTGCATCGATGCGACAGCGGGGCGCGGCCGGTCGGTCGGCAGGCTCGATTCGTCCGGCAACCCGGCCAACGACGCCCGCCAGAAAGCGATCTCACGCCCGGCCTGCGAGGCGGCATCGTGCTCGTCCCCGAGCACGGCCCGCTGCCACAGGGTGTAGTCGGCGTACTGCACCGCAAGCGGAGCCCATGACGGCGCGGCCCCGCCGGTCCGCGCGTAGTAGGCGGCCATCACGTCGCGCACCAGCGGCCCGGCCGACCAACCGTCGGAGGCGATGTGATGCACCACCAGTACCAACACGTGATCGCCGTCGACCTCGAACAACCTCGCGCGCAGGGGTGGCGCCGCGGTGACGTCGAAACCGCGCAGAATCACGGTGGCCAACACGTCGGGAAGTTCCCGCGCGCTGATGCCGACGGGTTCGAACACGATCGAGGAGTCCGGCACCGCAGCAGAAGTCGACCCGGCGAGCACCGCGAGCGCCTCGGCGACCGGCAACACCCGCTGCGTCCCGACCCCGTCGACCTCGGGATACATCGTGCGCAGCACCTCGTGCCGAGCGATCAGATCCCCGACCGCCGCCTGCAGGGCCGCCAGGTCCAACGCACCCGACAACCGCACCGCGATCGGAATGTTGTAGGCACCGGCCTCCGGATCGAACCGGTTCAGCAACCACATCCGCTGCTGAGCGGGTGAAAGCGGCAACACGGCGGGACGCGGACCGGCGATGAGCGCGGGCCGGTCGTCGACCGCGCCGTCGTCGACCAGCTTCGCGAGCACCGCGACGGTCGGACTGTCGAAGAAGTCTCGAACATCCACGCGCACACCGAAATTCGCCTGCAGGCGACCGATCGCGCGGGTGGCGATCAGCGAGTTGCCGCCGAGCCGGAAGAAGTCGTCGTCCAGCCCGACGGTCTCCACCCCGAGAAGCTCGGCGAACAAGGCGGCGACGGTTCGTTCGGTCGCGGTACGCGGCTCCCGGAATTCGGCCGCGGCGACCCGGAAGTCCGGCTCCGGCAGAGCTTTGCGGTCCAACTTGCCGCTGGCGTTGGTCGGCATCGCGTCCAGCCGAATCAGCAGCGAGGGCACCATGTACTCCGGCATCGACGACCTGGCGTGCGCGACCAACTCGGCCTCGTCGAGCGCCGCACCGTCGACACTCACCACATAGCCGACCAGCGCCTCGCCCGCGGCGTGCCGATGCAGCACCACCGCCGCGTTACCGACCCGCGGATGCGCGGCCAGGACGGCCTCGATCTCGCCCAGCTCGATCCGCAGACCACGCAACTTCACCTGAAAGTCGGTGCGCCCCAGGTATTCCAGCTCACCGCGCGACTCACGCACCAGGTCACCGGTGCGGTACATGCGCTCACCGGCCGACCCGTAGGGGTTGGCGACGAAGCGATCGGCGGTGAGCCCGGGCCGCGCGACGTAACCGCGCGCCAACTGGACACCCGACAGGTACAGCTCGCCGACCACCCCGACGGGTACCTGGTCGAGATTCTCGTCGAGCACCAGCAGCCCGGTGTCATCGGCCGGACCGCCGATCGGCACCGACACCTCGTCGGCCGCGCTCACCGCGTGCGCGGTGACGTCGACAGCCGCCTCGGTGGGCCCGTACAGGTTGTGCAGCGCGGCCGAGGACAACGTGCGCAGCCGCGCGGCGGTCGCGGCGGGCAGTGCCTCGCCGGAGGCGAACACCATCCGCAACGACGACAGATCCACGTCGGGACCGAGTTCACCGACGAACGCGGCCAGCATGGACGGCACGAAGTGGGTCACCGTCACCCGGTGCTCGGCGATCAACGACGCCAGGTAGGCGGGATCGCCGTGGCGCCCCGGTTCGGCGACAACGAGTTCAGCGCCCACCTGCAGGGGCCAGAACAGTTCCCACACCGACACGTCGAAGGTGTAGGGCGTTTTCTGCAGCACCACATCGGCGTCGGTCATGGCGTAGCGGCGCCGGCGCCAGTCCAGGTTCGCCACGATCGCCGCGTGGGTGACCGCCACCCCCTTCGGCCGTCCGGTGGAACCGGAGGTGAAGATGACGTAGGCGGTGTTGTCGGCCCGCGCCGCGGCAGTCACGTCACCGGGCGCCGCGTCCCAGTCGATGTCCTCGGTGCGCAGGACGGGCGCGCCGTTCAGATCCGGCTCGTCGCCGGCCCGCGTCACCACCACCACCGGCCGCGCCACCTCGAGCACATAGCGCAGTCGGTCCACCGGATGATCGGGATCCAGCGGCACGTACGCGCCGCCCGCCCGCACGATCGCGTGCACCGCGACGATCAATTCGACGCTGCGTCGCAGCGCCACCCCGACCAGCGTCTCGGGCCCGACACCCCGCTCGACCAGTCGCGCCGCCAACACACGCACCCTGGCATCGAATTCCGCGTAGGTCAGTACCTCGTCACCGAACCGCACCGCGATTCGATCGGGGGTGCGAGCCACCTGATCGGTGAACCGATCGACCAGCGTCGCGGCCGCCGTCACTTCCATCCCCAGCGCTGCCATCGCATCACCCGCGAGAGAATCCAGCAGCACCCCGAAAGTCCCCTCCGCCGCGTCCACCACCCCGGGGAACAACTCGGCGAGCACCACCTGCACGAGCGTGTCCGCCTCCAGCGCCCCACCGGTGAGCTCGGCCATCAGCGTGAGCTGGGCGTCGAGATCGGCATAGGACACCGCGGTGCCGTCGAACTCGACCGCGATCCGGGCCGGATCCATCGCCGCGACCGTCGCCACCAGCGCTGCCAGCTGTTCTGTTTCCGCGCGCGCCGGAGTGGAGTTGGTCATCGCACACTGCCTTCCATTACCGGCCACGGGTAACGCCACGCGGCCGCACAAACTCTCGGAACTCCCCGGCTCCCACCGGGGTGACGGGATCGGCGCTCAGGTGGCCAACCTCGGGCACCCTGCCCGAAATCCACCCACTCACACCGGATTCAGCGCGATCGGCTATGACACGATCGCGGCAGTCCGGCTCGCCGCCACGCAACCAGCAATGACTCGGTTATCTCCCGACCTCCATCGTCAACCCCGACACCTGAACCACGCGTCCGAACACGAGGAGAAGCGTATTCGTTTCAATAATAAACCGGACCGGATTCAGCCAAAATCGCGGCTGGAGGACTTGCCTGTCGACGCTGGGAAACGGGTCCAGCGATCCGACCGCGTACGCCGAACCGACAGCGGTCGGCACACCACCGGCAAGGTGGCAGCGCGGCTGTCGACACAGGCTCTTGCTGTGTCCGGACACACTAAGCGATACAACGTTGCATCACCGTTGCATCTTCGTGATCCAGATCACGCATGACTCCGACGCCGGAAACGACAAAACCCCCGCCGTGGCACGGCGGGGGTTTCGGCGGTCAGAAGCTGCCGCGGGGACGCTTACTCAGCGTCGGCGGTCTCCTCGACAGCGGCCGGCTCGGCGGCTGCCTCGTCCTCGACCGGGACGAGCGAGATCTTGCCGCGGTTGTCGATATCGGCGATCTCCACGCGCAGCTTGTCGCCGACGTTGACCACGTCTTCGACCTTGGCCACGCGCTTGCCGTTGCCCAGCTTGGAGATGTGCACCAGACCGTCACGACCCGGCAGGAGCGAGACGAACGCGCCGAAGGCGGTGGTCTTGACGACCGTGCCGAGGAAGCGCTCACCGACCTTGGGCAGCTGCGGGTTGGCGATGGCGTTGATCATGTCGATCGCGGCCTGGGCCGAAGGCCCATCGGTCGCACCGACGAATACGGTGCCGTCATCTTCGATGGAGATGTTGGCGCCGGTTTCCTCGGTGATCTGGTTGATCATCTTGCCCTTGGGCCCGATGACCTCGCCGATCTTGTCGACCGGGATCTTGATGGCCGTCACGCGCGGGGCGTAGGGGCTCATCTCGTCGGGGTCGGTGATGGCCTCGGCCATCACGTCCAGGATGGTGGTGCGCGCGTCGTGCGCCTGGTTCAGCGCACCTGCGAGGACCTGCGAGGGGATGCCGTCGAGCTTGGTGTCCAGCTGCAGGGCGGTGACGAAGTCACGGGTGCCGGCAACCTTGAAGTCCATGTCGCCGAAGGCATCCTCGGCGCCGAGGATGTCGGTGAGGGCGACGTAGCGGACCTCGTCCTCACCCTTGTCGTTGGTGATGGTGTCGGAGACCAGGCCCATGGCGATACCCGCGACCGGCGCCTTCAGCGGCACACCGGCGTTGAGCAGCGACAGCGTCGAGGCACAGACCGAACCCATCGAGGTCGAGCCGTTCGAGGACAGCGCCTCCGACACCTGACGGATGGCGTAGGGGAACTCCTCCTGCGAGGGCAGCACCGGCATCAGCGCACGCTCGGCGAGCGCGCCGTGGCCGATCTCGCGACGCTTCGGCGAACCGACGCGACCGGTCTCACCGGTGGAGTACGGCGGGAAGTTGTAGTGGTGCATGTAGCGCTTGGAGGTCTCCGGGCCGAGCGAGTCGACCTGCTGGGCCATCTTCACCATGTCGAGAGTGGTGACACCCATGATCTGGGTCTCGCCACGCTCGAAGATCGCCGAACCGTGGGCGCGCGGGATCACGTCGACCTCGGCCGACAGCTCACGGATGTCCGCCAGGCCGCGGCCGTCGATGCGGAAACCGTCGGTGAGGATGCGCTGGCGCACCAGCTTCTTGGTGACCGAGCGGAACGCGGCCCCCAGTTCCTTCTCACGACCGGTGAAGTCCTCACCCAGGCGGGAGAGCACCTCGGCCTTGATCTCGTCGATGCGGGCCTCACGGGCCTGCTTGTCGGCGATGCCGAGGGCTTCGTTCAGCTCGACCTTCGAGGTGCCTTCGACGGCGGTGAACACGTCGGGGCCGTACGGCGGGAAGAGCGGGAATTCCTGGGTCGGCTTGGCAGCCAGCGCGGCCAGGTCGGCCTGGGCGCGGACCAGGCGCGCGATGAACGGCTTGGCGGCTTCCAGACCCTGGGCGACCACGGCCTCGGTCGGCGCCTGCGCACCGTCTTCGATCAGCGCGATGACCTTGTCGGTGGCCTCGGCCTCGACCATCATGATGGCGACGTCGCCGGTGTCGGTGACGCGGCCGGCGACGACCATGTCGAACACGGCGCCTTCGAGCTCCTCGACGGTCGGGAACGCGACCCACTGCTCACCGATGAGGGCGACGCGGACGCCGCCGATCGGGCCGGAGAACGGGATGCCCGAGAGCTGAGTCGACGCCGAGGCGGCGTTGATCGCCACCACGTCGTACAGGTCCTTGGGGTCCAGGCTCAGCACGGTGACCACGACCTGGATCTCGTTGCGCAGACCGTCGATGAAGGTCGGGCGCAGCGGCCGGTCGATCAGGCGGCAGGTCAGGATCGCGTCGGTGGAGGGGCGGCCCTCGCGACGGAAGAACGAGCCGGGGATACGGCCCGCGGCGTACATGCGCTCTTCGACGTCGACCGTGAGCGGGAAGAAGTCGAACTGGTCCTTGGGGTACTTGCCGGCGGTGGTCGCCGACAGCAGCATGGTCTCGTCGTCCAGGTAGGCGGCGACGGAGCCGGCGGCCTGCTTGGCCAGACGGCCGGTCTCGAAGCGGATGGTGCGGGTGCCGAAGCTACCGTTGTCGATCAGCGCGACCGACTCGAAAACACCGGGTTCGACCTCGACCGCAGTCGTAGGGCGTTCAGTTGTCTGCGTCATATGTTCTTCTCTCGACCTCTCGTCTCGCTGGTCGCGCTGCCGTTTCCAGGCGTACTTTTCGCCTGGTGGGCGCGAACCCAGCTGTCGTCAGCCGTACCGGACACGGACACGTGGAAACCCTCCTGGCTGCCACGCGCAGCACCCGGCCGTATCCCCTTGGAAGCGGCGACGCGGAGGCGGTCATCGATCGAAGCCCGACGGCGGCGAGAAAGACGCCTGCCGAAAGGCCACTACCGAAGACCGACGCCACGCGGACGGATGCACACGGCTGTCACATGTTGTAATGCAGCCGGGAACCCGATGGTCCCCGAATACACGAATAGCCAACGAGAAGAAGTGTACTTCTTCTCGTTGGCTACTCGCCGACCGCCTCCACAGGGAGGCGTGTCAAATGAACTCAGCGTAAGAACCGCCCACCCCCACGAGTGGAGCAAACGCACCCGAGCGAACCCGCTACGGACTCCTCACGCAACCACAACGTTTTCGGCCGCCCCGGATCCGAGGGGCGAGACGTAACGCCGAAGGCGCAGTATCGCCCCTCGGATTCGGGGTTACGAGGCCGAAAACCCGCGGCGCCAGCCGCAAAAAACTATCGGCGCAGGCCGAGACGCTCGATGAGCGAACGGTAGCGGTTGATGTCGTTGGCCTGCAGGTACTTCGACAGGCGACGACGACGACCGATCAGGGCCAGCAGGCCGTGACGGGTGTGGTGATCGTGCTTGTGCTGCTTCAGGTGCTCGGTCAGGTCCGAGATCCGCTTCGACAGCAGCGCGATCTGCGCCTCCGGCGAGCCGGTGTCGGTGGGGTGCAGGCCGTACTCGGCGAGAATTGCCGACTTCTGCTCAGTGGTCAGCGCCATGTGGCTCGACTCCTATTTTCAGTTCCGCGCTCGAAGGTCCGGTTACCCGGGATGGGCGCCACCGCGGACCGCAGCAAACCCGAGGATTCACCTTACCGGACCCCCGAACGCGCGATCGAATCGGGCTCAGGCGTCGGCGGCGGTGAGGATCTTGCGCGCGGCCTCGACATCGCGGCCCATGGCCTCGACCAGATCGTCGATGGTGTCGAATTTGCGCATCCCGCGCAGTTGTTCGACGAAGTCGACACCGACGTGCTGGCCGTAGAGATCGGCCTCACCGTCGAGGACGAACGCTTCGACGGTGCGTGAGCGACCCGAGAAGGTCGGGTTGGTCCCGACCGAGATCGCGGCCATCGCCCGCTCGCCGGGTGCGGCGCTCCCGATCGTCGGGCCTGACCCGAGCACGGTGAACCAGCCCGCGTAGACCCCGTCGGCCGGGATCGCGGCGTGCATCGGCGGAGCGACATTGGCGGTCGGGAAGCCGAGCCCGCGACCTCGTCCGTCGCCGTGCACGACGACCCCTTCGACGCGATGGGGGCGCCCGAGTGCCTCGGCGGCCGCGGCCATATCGCCCGCGTCGACACAGGCGCGGATGTAGGTGGAGGAGAACGTGACGGCGTGTTCGCCGAGCAGGGTCACCCCGTCGACCTCGAAGCCGAACCGCTCGCCCAGTTCGCGCATCGTGTCGACGGTGCCCGCGGCCTTCTTACCGAAAGTGAAGTTGTCGCCGACCACGACCTCGGTGACGTGCAGACGTTCGACCAGCAGATCGTGCACATATTCGCCCGGGGTGAGCTTCATGAAGTCCTGGGTGAACGGCATCACGCAGAAAACGTCGATCCCGAGTTCTTCCGCCAGTTCCGCGCGCCTGGTCAGCGTGGTCAGCTGCGCGGGATGCGAACCGGGTCGCACCACTTCCATCGGGTGCGGATCGAAGGTCATCAGCACCGAGCGCACACCACGCTTGCCCGCCGCGGCAACCGCGCGGCTGATCAGCTGCGCGTGCCCTCGATGTACCCCGTCGAACACGCCGATCGTGAGAACGCAACGCCCCCAGTCCGCGGGCACGTCGTCGAGACTTCGCCATCTCTGCACAGAGCGAAGCCTACGCAAAGCGATGCCCGAACAGAATTCCGGTGTGACCGGATCACCGGTGCGCGCCGTGCCGGTTCGCCGATGTGTCATTCGGCCCAGGGATGCCTAACATTGGTGATGTGCCAGCTAAACGAGATGTCGCGACCCGCAGCGTGCTGACGCAGCCCGCCGAGCAGGCCGAACTCGACGCCACGATCGCGCCCGAACTGTCGGCGGTGGCGCAGGACTATCTGAAGGTCATCTGGACCGCGCAGGAGTGGTCGCAGGAGAAGGTGTCGACCAAGCTGTTGGCCGAGCGGATCGGCGTGTCGGCCTCGACGGTGTCGGAGGCGGTGCGCAAGCTCACCGATCAGGGCCTGGTCGAGCACGCCCGCTACGGCGCGATCACCCTGACCGAGCACGGCCGTCGCGCCGCGGTCGCGATGGTGCGCCGCCACCGCCTGATCGAGACGTTCCTGGTGAACGAACTCGGCTACGGCTGGGACGAGGTCCACGACGAGGCCGAGATCCTCGAGCACGCCGTCTCCGACCTCCTCATGACGCGCATCGACGCGAAACTCGGCCACCCCGACCGCGACCCCCACGGCGACCCCATCCCCTCCGCGGACGGCGATGTGCCCACTCCCCCGGCCCGCCAACTCAGCGACTTCGCGGCAGGGGAATCCGGTCGGGTAGCCCGTATCTCCGATTCCGACCCCGCCATGCTGCGCTACTTCGACTCCGTCGGCATCGCCCTCGACACCACCATCGAAGTCGCCGAACGCCGGGATTTCGCCGGCACCATCGCCGTTCACATCGCCTCGGCCGACGGCCCGACCGAACTGGGAACCCTTGCCGCCGAAGCCATCTGGCTCACGGCTTAGGTTCAGCGCGACAAGAAGTCGAGCAGTACCCGGAATTCCGCGAGGCAGAGGTACCCGTCGCCGTCCTGGTCCGCGGCGGCGAGCAGGTCGGCGGCGGGCTCGTCGATCCGGCCCGCGCCGACGTGGCGGATCAACGATTCCAATTCGACGAGCGAGATGCGACCGTCGCCGTTGCTGTCGAAGACCCGGAAGGCCGCGTCGGCGTCGGTGACCTCGATGCGCCCCGCGACCACGGCGGCGTCGAATTCGGCGCGGGAGACGAGGAAGTCGCCGTTGGTGTCGGCGGCGGCGACCATGCGTTCGATGGCCTCCCGGTCGACTTCGATTCCGGCGCCACGGATTCCGGTGGCGATGTCGTCCACCGACACCAGTCCGTCACCGTCGCGGTCCCACAGTGTGAACGTGTCGACCGGATCTGCACTCATCTCACGAACCTCTTTCGCGGCCGAACACTGGCCGTGCCAACACTCTACGGATGCGACGAGGCGGATGGTTCAGCTCGCGTGTCCGTCGAGCACTCGCAGCGTGCACGTGTCGACCAGTGGCTGCCGGTATTCGGTGAACAGTGTCGCCACGAGTTCGCCGCGACTGGTCACCCCGGTCTTGTCGAAGACGGCCTTCACGTGGTCGCGCACCGTGTGGACGGAGACGAGCAGGCGCCGGGCGATGGCCGCGGTGGACAACCCCGCGGCGATGAGCTCGGTGACCTCCAGTTCTCGGTGCGTCAGTTCGTATGCCGCGATCACCAGGGTCGCGACGTCGGAGGGGGTCGCGTGCTGGATCACCAGCGCGGTCGTACTCGGTTCGCCGCCGGGGCCGCGTAGGCAGGAGGCGTGGCAGCTGAGCCACCGGCCGGTCGGCGTGCGGATGCGGATGCGCGCGCTGTCGCCGGTGAGCCGCGCCCGACCCGCCGTACTGAGAATCCAGACGGGCAGCGGCAGTTCGAGCCCGGCGTCGGTCGTCGTGGTGGGGCCGGGCGGCATCAGCGCGAGTAGTGCGCGCGCCTCGTCGTTCACCGAGAGCAGCGCGCCGTCGGCGCCGAACAGCAGCAGACCGGGCGCGTGGACGCTGCCCGAGCCCCCGGTGCCCGGTCGTCCGAAACCGCGTAGCCGTCGAGCCATCGGCGCCGACAAGGATCGCAGCACCGCGACATCGTCGGCGTCGAACGCGGACCTGCCGCGCTCGCGGAACAAGCTCACCTGACCCCACCCTTGCCCGTCGACGCGCAGGACGGCCCGCAGCTCGTCGTCGAAACCTCGCGGCCGCATGAAATTTCGATACAGCGGGCTCAGTGACGGCCGGTCTCCCGTCACCGCACGCAACCCGGCCACCGGCACCGGCGCCACCGCCAGATCGCGGAACAGGTTGACGTGCTCGGCGAAGATCTCCGACTCCCAGTAGGTTCCGCAGCCGCCCTCGTGCAGGTTCTCCACCCGCACCGGAGCCGTGGTCAGCCCGTTGACCGGATCGGTGGCCACCCACACCGCGGCATCGAAGCCCACGCTCCGGCGCAGTCGGGTCGAGGTTCGCGTGAACAACTCGTGCGCGTCCGGCGCGGCGGCGATCCCGGCCAGCAGCGCGGTCATCGAGGGCGAAGCCGGGGCAGTCATGCACCCATTGTCATCGGGTTCGACGACCGGGACCATCCCGCAAACGCGGGATGTCGCGGCGGCGCGCATCCGACCACGCTGAACACCGAGCGTGCCGGTCAGCGACACGCCATCGAAAGAACGTGTACGGCAATGCCGTCCGAAGGTCAGGAGTCGATATGCGAATCGCCGTCATCGGTGCGGGAGTGGCCGCGGTCGGGCTGCTCGACGCGCTCGCGGGTACCGACGCGACACCGGGCACGATCACCGTGTTCGAAGGATCGGCGGCGCTGTGGCGTGGCCGGGCCTATCAGCGCGACGTCCCCGCGGTGCGCGTGAACGCCCCACCGGCGTTGATGTCGGTGCGGGCCGACGATCGCGGGCATTTCCAGCAGTGGCTCGCGCGGCGACCGGAGGCGGTGCGATACCTCGACACCGGCCTGGGGCAGCCGATCGTGCCGCGCGCGCTGTACGGGCAGTACCTGGAGCAGACGGCGCGCGCGTCGATCGACCGCCTTCGACGCGACGGGTGGCAGATCACCGTGGTGAACGACTGGGTGACCGGCCTCGCGCAGGATCAGCCCGTGGTGCTGCGGACCGCGGCCGGCACCACGCATCCGGTGGACCGGGTGGTGCTCTGTGTCGGCAGCGGTCGCCCCCGCGACCAGTACGACCTCCTCGGCGCACCCGGCTATTTCACCGAGCCGTACCCGCTGGCGCACACGCTCACCGAGGTGCGACCCGACGCCCGGGTAGCGGTGATCGGCAGCGGCCTCACCGCCGTCGACATCGCCGTCGCCCTGACCACACACGGCCATCGCGGGCCGATCACGCTCCTGTCGCGCACCGGCGTCCTGCCGTTCGTCCAGCAGCGACCACGACCGCTGGCGCCCCGTCACCTGACCCCGGCCGCCGCGCTGGATCTGGCGCGCCGGGGTCCGGTCGCGTTCGCCGATGTCATCGCGCTGTTTCGGGACGAATTGACCGAGCTGGGTGAGGATTTCGACACTTTCGCCGACGAGATCGGCACCACCGACACCGAGGATCCCGCCCGACGACTGCGCCGACAACTGGGCGAGGTGGACTCCCCCCTGCTCGCCAGGCGCCTGCTCACCATGGCGATCCGCACACTGGGCCCGATCCTGTGGCCCGCGCTGGCCACCGAAGACCGAGAACTGTTGCGCACCCGATACTTCCGTACCATCAGCAGCCTCAGTTCGCCGATGGTCCCGCACAACGCGACACTTCTGCGCAACCTTCTGGATTCGGGTCAGGTCCGGCTGCGCACCGGAGCCACCGCGATCACGGCCGGCGACGCGGGGTTCACGATCACCGACAGATCCACCTGGACCGCCGACGTCGTCATCAACGCCGTCAACCCGCCCGCCTACGTCACCCCACCGGACACCGCGTCGCTGATCGCTCAGCTTCTCGACAGCGGCGCTGCGGAATTCGCCCCGACCGGTGGTTTGCGCTCCGAACCACGAACCCGCGCACTGCGCTCGGGCAACTGGCACGTCCTCGGCAACCTGGCAGCGGAGTCGATGTTCATCGCCACCAACCCACCCGGCCTCGCCGCCGAAGCGGCAGCGCTGTCGGAGCATCTGGTGAAAGAACCCGAATCGGTAGCCCCATCCCGACCTTCCTGACGTGAGGGCGGTGGGACAAGCCCGCGAGTCAGTCGCCGATACCTCGCGGGCGGACCACCATGACCGACCCCGCGCGCTTACCGCTTTCCTCCAGCAGGGCGATCGCACGGCCTGCCGGGTCGATGGCCGCGTAGACACCCTTCATCCCGACCGGTTCCAGCCAGCGGCCGGTGCGCAGGTCGGTGGCCTGGGACTCGTCGATCTCACGCTGCGGGAAGGCCGTGCGGACAGCGGTGTCGATGTCGAGACTGAGCAGCGGCTGCCCCGCTTCGGCGGCGGCCGCCAGTTCCTCGAGGGTCCGGGCGTGCTCGAGGGTGAAGGGGCCGACTCGGGTGCGACGCAGGGCGGTCAGATGACCACCCACGCCGAGGGCCGCGCCGAGATCGCGAGCCAAGGCACGAATATAGGTGCCCGAGGTGCACTCGACTTCGACGTCGAGGTCGACGAATTCGCCGTCGGCCACGTCACGGCGGGCAAGAACGTCGAAGCGCGACACCGTCACCGGGCGGGCGGCCAACTGCACCTCCTCCCCGGCGCGCACGCGGGCGTAGGCACGCTCGCCGTCGACCTTGATGGCGCTCACCGTGGCGGGCACCTGTTCGATATCGCCGGTCAGGGCGGCGACGCCGGCCTCGATCTCGTCGTCGGTGACGTGCAGCGCGGGGGTGGTCGCGGTGATCTCCCCCTCCGCGTCGTCGGTGTTCGTGGCCTGGCCGAGGCGGATCGTCGCGGTGTAGGCCTTGGTGGTGAGGAGCAATTGGCCGAGCAGTTTCGTGGCCCGCTCCACGCCGAGCACCAGCACCCCCGTGGCCATGGGGTCGAGGGTGCCCGCATGGCCGACCTTCTTGGTCTGCAACACCTTTCGGCTGCGCGCCACAACATCGTGGCTGGTGAGCCCGCTGTCCTTGTCGACGATCACCAGACCGCCGAGCTCGCCCACCCGCGACACGCGCGCCGCCATCAGCCGTGCGCGATCGCGGTCAGGATCAGCCCGTCGGCGATCAACCAGCTGCCGTCGAACTCCGTCAGCGCGGCGCCGCCGTCGTTCGTCCGACCGGGTACGAGCAATTTCGTGTGAAAGGTCCCCGAGCCGGAATCCGCTGTCCGGGAATCGATCTCGAAGTTGATGTGCGCGTCCTCGAAACCGAGCCAGCGCAGTGTCAGCGGAAACCAGGCCTTGTAGGTGGCCTCTTTCGCGCAGAACAGCAGTCGATCCAGGTGCAGACCCTCCCCGGGCGTGGCCGAGAGCCACTCACGTTCGGCGTGCAGGCTGACCGAATCGAGCACGCCGTCGGGCAGCGGGCCGTGCGGTTCGGCGTCGATACCGACCGAGCGGAAACGCAGGGCGTGGGCCATCGCGGCGGCACGGTAGCCCTCGCAATGGGTGAGACTGCCCACGACGCCGCGCGGGAACAGCGGCATCCCGCGTTCACCCTTACCGATCGCGGCGGGCGGCTCACCGAGCTGTTCGAGCGCGAGACGGGCACAGTGGCGGGCGCCGATGAAATCGCGGCGGCGCTTCTCCACCGATTTGGCGATGAGGTGTTCCTCGGCGGGATGGGCCGTCAAGTCCTCCGGGAACACCAGCAACTCCGCCGAAGCCACACTCCTCGGCAATATCCTCTCCAGCACTGCGCTGTTCCGCCTCTCCGCGTATTCAGGGCCGGACCCGGGCGCTGTGGGGGTCAGCGTCGGGTCCGGCGGTACCGGGAGTGGCGATGTGCTCGTGCCCGGTGAGTTACCGATGTTCTACGAAATCAGGCATCACGATTTCGTGCAAATTCGCTGCTAGATACCGCGTCTGCGCTCGGCCTTCTGACGCATTTCCGCGGCCGCGGCTTCCATCTCCGGGGTCACCTTGAAGTGGCCACCCCAGGCGTTGAGGTCACCTTCGGCGTACACCGGATCGGGCAGGATTTGGCGCAGCAGCGGTTCCGGCATGCCACGCCGTTTCCATTCCCGGGGGTAGCCGAGGGAGACCTCTTCGAAACGGACGCCGTCGTAATAGGTGGTGCGGGGGATGTGCAGGTGACCGTAGACCGAGCAGACCACGTGGTAGCTGGTGTGCCAGTCGGCGGTCAGGTCGGTGCCGCACCAGAGGGAGAATTCGGGGTAGAACAGGATTTCCGTCGGCTGGCGGACCAGCGGGAAGTGGTTGATCATCACCAGCGGGGTTTCCGGGGGCAGCGCGTCGAGGCGGCGCTGGGTGTATTGGACGCGGGCATGGCACCAGGCGTCGCGGGTGAGATACGGGTCGGGAGTCAGCAGGAACTCGTCGGTCGCCACGACATTGCGTTCGCGCGCCAGCGCCAAACCCTCCGCCTTCGTTTTCGTGCCCGCCGGTCGCCACGAGTAGTCGTAGAGCAGAAACATCGGCGCCAGGGTGACCCGTCCGCCGTACTTCTCGGCGCCCGGGCCCGTCCACACCGGGAACGGATCCTCCGGGGTGACCACATCGAGGTCACGACACATCGCGACGAGATAGTCGTAGCGGGCGGCCCCGTGCATCTGCACCGGATCCTTCGGCGTGGTCCACAGCTCGTGGTTGCCCGGCACCCAGATGACCTTGGCGAAGCGGGCGCGCAGCAACTCCAGCGCCCACCGCACCTCCTCGGCCTTCTCCCCCACGTCACCGGCGACAATCAGCCAGTCCTCGGGCGAGTCGGGCACGATCTGCTCCACCACAGGCTTGTTGCCCTGGTGCCCCACGTGCACATCGCTGACCGCCATCAACTTCGGAATCACCTGTCCACAGTGGCACACTCCGGGCACGCGACTGCGGCGGGTTCACCCCCGAGCCTCCGAGGCTTCGACGACAAGCAGGTCGAGCAGCCCGGGAAACCGCTCCCGCTTCCCGCCACCCGTCCACCACACAGGTACTGCTCAATCACGCCGCCCCACCCGGTATGTCGGCCCCCACTCGAGCCCAGCGGCCCGACTTCGCCCGGGCCAGGACCGCGACCAAGCGCAGCAGCATGAACGCCACCAGACCGGACCAGATTCCCGCCACCCCCCAGTCGAGGATCAGCGACAGCCAGATGAGCGGCAGGAAACCGGTCAGGGCGGCGACGAGGGTCGCGGTACGGAGGAAGGCAGCGTCGCCCGCGCCGAGCAGGACGCCGTCGAGGGCGAACACCGCACCGGCGACCGGGATCATCGCGACGAAGAACCACCAGATGACGTGGGTGCGCTCGAGAACCTGGGGGTCGTCGGTGAACAGCAGGGGGATCACGGTCACGCCCGCGGCGAACACCGCGGCCAGGAGCAGGGCGAAGATCTCCGACCAGACCGTGACCCTGCGGGCGATGCCCTTGGCGCCGTGCGCGTTTCCCGCACCAAGGGCCGCGCCGACCAGGGTCTGGGCGGCGATGGCGAGTGAATCCAGGGTCAGGGCAAGGAAGTTCCAGAGTTGCAGGACGATCTGATGGGCCGCGACGGAGGCGGCGCCGAACCGGGCGGCCACCGCGGCGGCGGAGACGAAACAGATCTGGAAGGACAGGCTGCGGACGATCAGGTCGCGGCCGAGCACCAGTTGAGCGCGCATCACCGCCGGTTGTGGGCGCAGCGGAACACGTTCGCGCAGCAGGGCATACGCGAACAGCACGCCCGAGACCGATTGCCCGACGAGGTTCGCCACCGCGGAACCGGCCAACTCCATCCGAGGCGCGCCGAACAATCCATAGACCAGGACCGGGCACAGCACCGCGGACAGCGCCAGTCCGACGACCACATAGGTCAGTGGCCGTCGCACGTCCTGCACACCGCGCATCCACCCGTTACCTGCCATCGACAGCAGGATCAACGGCACTCCGAACAGCGCGATCCGCACCCAGGCCAGCGCTTCGTCGGCGATCTCGCCACCGCCGGCGAGCACCGAGCACAGTGGCACCGCGAACAATTGGATCACCGCGACGATCACCACGCCCACCGCCAGACCCACCCAACTGGCCTGCACCCCTTCCTCGACCGCGCCGAGCCGGTCGCCCGCACCGTGCCTGCGGGCCGCGCGCGCTGTCGTTCCGTAGGACAGGAACGTGAGCTGGGTGCTCACCGTCCCGAGGATCACGGCGCCGACAGCCAGCCCGGCCAGTGCCAAAGCCCCCAACCGGCCGACCACCGCGATGTCGAAGAGCAGATACAGCGGCTCGGCCACCAACACGCCCAGCGTGGGCACGGCGATACCGAGAATGCGCCGTGGCCCGGCCCGGTCGACCTCGCCGTCGGTCACGGCTTCCTCCAGCGGTTCAGCGGACCCCACACCGACCTCCCACAGTCCTACGACCCTCGCCGCGCACGCTGCCGACCCGACGATGGTGGCACAGGGCACCGACAGCTCGGCTCGCCCACGAAGTGCCACAACACGACCTCGCCGGGCGCCCGCGACGAGCACCGATCGACAGCCGCACGAACTCCGCCCACCGAGGAACGCGAAAGCGCAACCACGAAGGGCCGACGGCAGGCAGGATGAGCGCCATTACTGGTCGTGCGCCCAACTCGGGTGGAACGACGACGCCCAGCGGACGCCCGGATTCGCCCGAACAACTCAGGATCGACCATGGACCTTGTGCAGCGATGGCGGGTGATCACGGCGTTCGCCCTGGTCGGTGCGGCGACCCAACTGGTGTGGCTCACCTACGCGCCGGTGACGACCGTGGCGGCGCAGCACTTCGGTGTTTCCGAGTCCGCGGTCGGGTGGCTGGCGAACATGTTCCCGCTGCTCTACGTGGTCCTCGCGGTGCCCGCCGGGATCGCGCTGGATCGCTGGTTCCGGCCGAGCCTGATCGCCGGCGCGGTACTCACCGCGGTCGGCGCCGCCCTGCGCCTGCTCGACGGCGGTTTCGCGATGGTGCTGATCGGTCAGACCGTCGTCGCGGTCGCACAACCGCTGGTGCTCAACGCGATCACCGGAATCGCCGGGCACTACCTCGACGAGAAGGACCGGGCCACCGGGATCGCGGTCGGCACCGCGAGCACCTTCGCCGGGATGGCGGCGGCGTTCGTCCTCGGCGCCGCGCTCCCCGCGCCGAGCCAGCTCACCACACTCACCGCGGTCGGAACGATCTTCGCCCTCGTGGCCGCGATCGTGCTGACCGTCGAACTGATGCGGGCGGGCACCGGGCCGACGCCGCGCACCGTCACCTCGCTCGCCACGCTCCGCACGGCCGTCGGCGACCGGTATGTGCGCCGACTCTGCGTCGCGGTGTTCTTGCCCTTCGGCACCTTCGTCGCGTTGGCGACCTACGGCCAGGCCCTGCTCGAGCCCGCCGGCGTCAGCGCCGACACGGCCAGCATCGTGCTGTTGGTCAACGTCCTCGCCGGTGTCGTCGGCTGCGCGGTGATACCGGTGGCGGTCCTGCGCCGGGGCGTGGAACTGCGTGCCGTGATGGTCGGCCTCACCGCCAGCGCCGCCGCCTGTCTCCTCGTCGCGCTCGCCCCAGGCCTGGCAACCGGCTTGCTGGCCTTCGTCCTCATCGGCATGACCCTGCTGCCCGCCCTGCCGATCGTCCTGGCCATGGCCGAACGCCACACCGGTGCCGCCGAAGGCACAGCGGCGGGCCTCATCTGGATGACCGGCAACCTCGGCGGTCTCGTCGTCGCGGGCCTCACCGGCCTGCTCGTCGACCGCCCGTCCCTGGCCTTCACCCTCTGCGCCGTCGCCACGATCCTCGGCGTCCCCCTGGCTCTGCGCCTACGCCACGACGGGGCCCTCGCCCCGATTCAACGCTCGGGGATCAGCCCAGCGCGGTGACCAGCGCGCGCACCACGGTGTCGGCGTTGCCGTAGGTGGTGTAGCCGGCGGCGAAGCGGTGGCCGCCGCCGCCGAAGCCGCTCGCCACCGCGGCGACGTCGATACCGTCGGTGCGACCGGGAGCGGAGTCGCGCGAGCGCAGCGAGACGGTCCAGCGGTCGTTCTGGCCGCGGGCTTCCTTGAACACGGCGGCGATGCCCGCTTCGGCGGTGGTCCGAATGACGTCGATGACACTCTCGACCTCTTCCGGGCCTACATCGTGGGTGTCGGCGGCGCGAACCAGTGCGTAGACCAGGCCGACTCCGGCGGCGGACGGCACCACCACGGCGGTGGACAGCACCTTCGACAGCATCGGCAGCCAGGCGTAGGGATGGGTGTCGAGCAGGACACGGGTGATCTCGGTGCCGTTGATGCCGGTGGCGAGCAGCCGCTCGGCCATGGCGTGACTGCCGGGGCGGGCCCAGCGGAACGAGCCGGTATCGGTGACCAGGCCCGCGAACAGGCAGTGCGCGATGGCGGCGTCGATCCGCACGCCCCAGGCGTCGAGGAGCCGGGTCACCAGTTCGGTGGTGGAGGCCGCGGATTCGTCGATCAGGTCGATGGTGCCGAAACCGTCGTTGGCCCGGTGGTGATCGATCACCATGGTCATCGCCGCGCCGGGTAATCGGTCGGCGAGAGTACCGAGACGGCTGCGCGCGCCACAGTCGACGACGATCAGCAGGTCGACCTCTCTCGGCACCCGCGCCGGCGGCACGATCAACGGCACACCGGGCAGCGTGCGCAGCGAGGCCGGCAGCTCAGCGGGCTCGGCGAACGACACGCACACCGGTACCTCGCGTCGGTGCAGCGCCAAGGCCAGCGCGAGCCCGCTACCGACGGTGTCGGCATCGGGCTGCACGTGGCACAGGATCGTCACCGAACGCGCCGCCGCCAACGCGGCGACCGCCGCGCCCAGTTCGGTCCCGCCTCGGACGCTGGTCATCGGCAGTCCACGTCGGCCGCCGGTCGTCGGCCGAATCCGGCCGCGCCCGGCGGGCACGACTCGGCGCCCCACGTGGTCACTCGAGCTACCGCCCCCGGGCGCTGACCGGACATGCCCGCCTACTCGGCTTCGGCTTCGCGATCGGCCTTGTACGGGTCGGCCTCGCCCGCGTGCTTGGCGTTGGCGGCGACCTTGGCCACCTCGTCATCGATGGCGCGAGCCCTGGCGAGCAACTCTTCCATCTCGCGGGCCACCTCGGGCACCTTGTCGAGAGTGAACGACAGGATCGGGGTGAACTTCACACCGGTACCCGCACCCACCTTCGACCGCAACACACCCCTGGCCGCGTCCAACCCTGCAGCGGCTTCGGTGTAGTCGGGTTCGGCGTCGATCGTCTCGCCCATCACCGTGTAGTACACGTTCGCCTCGCGCAGATCGCCGCTCACCTTGGCATCGGTGACGGTGACGAACCGCAGCCGCGGATCCTTGATCTCGTATTCGATCGCGGTGGCCACGATCGCGGAAATCCGCTTGGCGAGCCGGCGTGCCCTGGCTTGATCGACCATGGCGGTACCTCCCTTAGTCTTCGGGTCCGAAGATCCGGCGGCGTACTGCCAGCAACTCTATCTCCGGACGCGCGGCAACGTGCCGCTCACACTTGTCGAGCACCTCGTTCAGGTGTCCCGTTTCCGCACTGACCATGGCCACACCGAGCAGTGCCCGGCGATGTAGGTCCTGATCTCCGGCTTCGGCGGCATTCACGCCGAAGCGCTTCTGTAGCTCGGCGAGGATCGGTCGGATCACCGACCGCTTCTCCTTGAGCGAATGCACGTCACCGAGCAGTAGATCGAATTCGAGCGCACCGATGAACAGCGGTGCTCACCTCCTGGTAGACGGTTCCCGCAAGACCCCACGCCGCACCCGACGAATCGGATGCGGCGTGGGTCGAACGGTATTGCGTTGATCAGTCGCGCGGCTTTTCACGAAGCTCGTAAGCCTCGATGATGTCGCCGTCCTTGATGTCGCTGTAGGTGACGGTCAGACCGCACTCGAAACCTTCGCGCACCTCGGTGGCGTCGTCCTTCTCCCGCTTGAGCGAGGAGATGGTCATCGTCTCCGCGATCACTCGACCGTCACGGATCAGGCGCGCCTTGGCGTTGCGCTTGACCGAGCCCGAGGTGACCATGCAACCGGCGATGTTGCCGATCTTGGACGAACGGAAGATCGCGCGGATCTCGGCGCGGCCCAGCTCGACCTCTTCGTAGATCGGCTTGAGCATGCCCTTGAGGGCCTTCTCGATCTCGTCGATCGCCTGGTAGATCACCGAGTAGTACCGGATGTCGACGCCTTCGCGGTTGGCCAGCTCCGTGGCCTTGCCCTCCGCGCGGACGTTGAAGCCGATGATGATCGCGTTGGAAGCCGACGCCAGGTTGACGTTGGTCTCGGTGACGCCACCGACACCGCGGTCGATGACGCGCAGACGCACCTCGTCGTCGATCTCGATACCGAGCAGCGCCTCTTCGAGGGCCTCGACGGTACCGGAGTTGTCGCCCTTGAGGATCAGGTTGAGCTCCGAAGTCTCCTTCAGTGCGGCATCCAGATCTTCCAGGCTGATCCGCTTGCGGCTGCGAGCGGCCAGTGCGTTGCGCTTGCGCGCATTGCGGCGATCGGCGATCTGACGGGCGATGCGGTCTTCCTCGACCACGATCAGGTTGTCACCAGCGCCGGGGACGGAGGTGAAACCGATGACCTGCACCGGGCGCGACGGGGTCGCCGCGTGGACGTCCGCGCCGTGCTCGTCGACCATGCGACGCACGCGACCGTAGGCGTCGCCCGCCACGATCGAGTCGCCGACGCGCAGGGTGCCGCGCTGGATGAGCACGGTGGCAACGGGGCCACGGCCGCGGTCCAGGTGCGCCTCGATGGCTACACCCTGGGCGTCCATGTCCGGGTTGGCCCGCAGGTCGAGCGAGGCATCCGCGGTCAGCAGCACTGCTTCGAGCAGCTGATCGATGTTGGTGCCCTGCTTGGCCGAGATGTTGACGAACATGGTGTCGCCGCCATATTCCTCGGTGACCAGGCCGTACTCGGTGAGCTGCTGCTTGATCTTGTCCGGGTTTGCACCCTCTTTGTCGATCTTGTTGATCGCGACGACGATCGGCACGTCAGCGGCCTGTGCGTGGTTGATCGCTTCCACCGTCTGCGGCATGACGCCGTCGTCGGCCGCGACCACGAGGATCGCGATATCGGTGGCCTTCGCACCACGCGCACGCATGGCGGTGAACGCCTCGTGACCCGGGGTGTCGATGAAGGTGATCAAGCGCTCTTCGTCGTTGAGGTTGGTGAGCACCTGGTAGGCACCGATGTGCTGGGTGATGCCACCGGCCTCGCCCTCGGCGACGTTCGCCTTACGGATCGTGTCGAGCAGTCGGGTCTTACCGTGGTCGACGTGACCCATGACGGTCACGACCGGCGGACGGTGCTCGAGGTCGTCCTCGCCGCCGGCGTCTTCGCCGTAGGTGAGGTCGAACGACTGCAGCAGTTCGCGATCTTCGTCCTCGGGGCTGACCACGTGGACGACGTAGTTCATCTCGCCGCCGAGCAGCTCGAGGGTCTCGTCGTTCACCGACTGGGTCGCGGTGACCATCTCGCCGAGGTTGAACAGCGCCTGCACGAGAGCAGCGGGGTTCGCGTCGATCTTCTCGGCGAAGTCCGACAGCGACGCGCCGCGAGCGAGGCGGATGACCTCACCGTTGCCGCGAGGCAGCCGCACGCCACCGACGGCGGGAGCCTGCATGTTCTCGTACTCGGCGCGCTTGGCCCGCTTCGACTTACGGCCACGGCGAACCGCGCCACCGGGACGACCGAAGGCGCCTGCGGCACCACCACGGCCACCGGGACCACCGGGACGACCGCCGCCGCCACCGGGACGACCACGGAAACCACCGGCCGCGGGAGCACCGGCACCGGGAGCACCGGGGGCACCGCCACCGCCACCGCGGTAACCGCCACCGCCGCCGCCACCACCGGGACGGCCTGCGCCGCCACCGCCGGGAGCGCCACCGGGACGACCCGGACGGCCACCGGCCGCGGGGCCGGGACGTGCCGAGCGTGCGGGCATGGCACCGGGGTTCGGACGCGGAGGCATCGAACCCGGGTTGGGACGGGGACCACCGGGACGCGGGGCACCGCCCTGCGCGGCGGCCGGGCGCTGACCCTGGCCACCCTGACCGGGGCGGGGACCACCCTGACCGGGAGCCGGACGCGGGCCACCCTGACCGGGAGCCGGACGCGGGCCACCCTGACCCGGAGTCGGGCGAGGACCGCCCTGACCCTGACCGGCCGGACGCGGCGCGGGACGCTCACGATCGGGAGCCGAGCTGAACGGGTTGTTGCCGACGCGCGGAGCCTTCGGCCCCGGCTTCGGGCCGGGACCGGCCGGACGCGGGCCCGGTGCCGCTGCGCCGGGAGTGGCCTGACCCGGACGGGTCTGAGCCGCGGCGGGAGCCTGAGCCTGGGCCGGACGCGGCGCGGGGGCCGGACGCGGACCGGGCGCGGGAGCGCCTGCGGGCTTGGTGGCCGGAGCCGACTGCTCGGCGGCCGGAGCGGAGCTCGCGGGTGCCGGGGTAGCGGGCTTCGCCTCGACCGGAGCGGCCTGTTCGACCTTGGGCGCGACCGGCGCGGCAGGAGCTGCCGGGGCGGGCGCGGCCGGAGCCGGACGCGGACCGGGGCGGGGGCCGCCGGGGGTGGGCTTGGCACCAGCCGGGCGGGCTGAGGCTGCTGCCGACGACGGGCCGGGACGGGCCGCCGACTTGGCATCGGCCGCCGGAGCGGACTTCGACGCCAGAGATTCACGGAGACGACGTGCGACGGGTGCTTCCACCGTCGAGGACGCCGACTTCACGAACTCGCCTTGCTCCTTGAGCTTCGCGAGTAGTTCCTTGCTTGTGACACCGAGCTCTTTAGCCAACTCGTGCACGCGGGCCTTGCCTGCCACTGCTCTCCTCACTGAGAGGTCGAGCAGTGACGCCGCCTAGGTAAGGCGGGCCCGCACGACCTCGGGTTATCTCCGACGGACGTTCATCGTTGGTGCTTCACGGTGTGCTCATGAGTGCTCGTGCCTGTTCTCGAGGTACTGCTCCAGGGCTGAGATATCCAGATTTCCGGACACTCGTAGGGCTCTGCCGAATGCTCGGCGCCGCTCTGCGGAACGCAAACAAGCTGAAACGGGGTGCAACCAGGCACCCCGTCCGGGAAGTCTGCGCCGCGGATCGGGAACAATCGCGACATCGGAGTTCCGATGCTGCGCCACGACCCGCAACAGGTCGGCGGACGACTCGCGCTGACGGCATCCGATACAGGTGCGAACGGATTGCGCGGGCCGGTCCTGTACCCACTCTACCGGTGACCCGGTCATAACGACGAACCCCTCCCCTTCGGAAGTTACGAACATGTCATCCGCAGGCGGGAATTCGACGTGCCCGGAATCAACTACGGTGCGCTTCCGGCCGGACGGAGTCGTCCGGTTCCGGAGCCGCGTCGCTGCGGATATCGATGCGCCAACCCGTCAGACGGGCGGCCAGACGGGCATTCTGGCCCTCCTTGCCGATGGCGAGGGAGAGCTGGAAGTCGGGCACGATCACCCGTGCCGCCCTGGCGTCGGGATCGACGACAGTGACCGATACCACCTTCGACGGCGAGAGCGCATTGCCGACGAAGGTCGCCGGATCCTCGGCGTAGTCGATGATATCGATCTTCTCGCCCGCCAGTTCGCTCATCACGTTGCGCACGCGCTGGCCCATCGGGCCGATGCACGCGCCCTTGGCGTTCACGCCCTGCACGGTGGACTGCACGGCGATCTTGGAGCGGTGCCCCGACTCGCGCGCCACCGCGACGATCTCGACGGACCCGTCGGCGATCTCGGGCACCTCGAGCGAGAACAGCCGCCGCACCAGGTTCGGGTGGGTGCGCGAGAGCTGGATCTGCGGGCCACGCGGGCCACGCGAGACGCCGTAGACGTAGCACTTGATCCGGTCACCGTGCTCGTAGGTCTCCCCCGGCACCTGTTCGGCGGGCGGGATCAGTCCCTCGGCGCCGTTGGCCTCGCTGCCGATGCGCACCACCACGATGCCGCGGGCATTGGCCCTGGCGTCGCGCTGGACCACACCGCCGACGATCTCGCCCTCGTGGGTGGCGAAGTCGCCGAAGGACTTCTCGTTCTCGGCGTCGCGCAGCCGCTGCAGCACCACCTGGCGGGCGGTGGTCGCGGCGATGCGGCCGAAACCCTCCGGCGTGTCGTCCCATTCGGAGACGAGGTTGCCGTCGGCGTCGAGTTCGCGCGCCATCACCCGCACCACACCGGTCTTCTGGTTGATGTCGATGCGCGCGTTGGCCTCGTGGCCGTCGGTGTGTCGGTAGGCGGTGAGCAGCGCCGACTCGATCGCCGAGATCACGGTCTCGATCGAGATGCCTTTGTCGGCGACGATCGCCCGCAAGGCTTCGATTTCAATGTTCATTCCGCAACCCCTTCGGTGGGAGTGTCTAGGTGGTGTCCTGGCGCGGCGAGGTCGGCGGGCTCTTCGCCCGGTACCGGGCGGCCCGGCGCGATGCCGCCCGCGAGTTCGAGTTCGGCGGCGCCCGGTGCGTTGAATTCGACCTGGACGACAGCTTCGGCGATATCGGCGACCGGCACGTGAACGCGGTGCGGCTTCGCCTTGCCGCCGAGCACGAGTGCGATGGTCGCGTCGTCGGCGAGTTGGCCGACGCGCGCGTCGAACCGGGCCTTGCCCTCGATCCGCTCGGCGCCGTCGGCCAGCTTGACGCGGACCTTGCGACCCTGTGCCCGCCGCCAGTGCCGTTCGGTGGTGAGCGGGCGCTCCACACCGGGTGTCGTCACTTCGAGCAGGTAAGCGGAATCGCCGAAATCGCCTGCGGCATCGAGAAGTTCGGACATCTCGCGACTGATCGCGGCGATGGCGTCCAGGTTCGCGGGGCCGTCGCTGTCGACGGTGACCTTCACCCGAACCGGAGCCAGCTCGCCGTTGCCCGCAGCCACGATCGCGACGCCCTCGAGGTCGAATCCCCGGCGTGCAACGAGCTCAGCGACTAGCTGGCTCACCCTTTCCTCGGTGGGCATCGGCATATGGGCGGCTCCTGGTTCAGTTGTGACGCGATCGGAAATATCTACGCCGAAGGTCTAGCGTAACGCGCTCAGAGAGTGTAAAGGACCGGGCGTTGAGCGCCGCGCACCGGTCCGGCTCGGCGTGCCCGAGGTGTGTCGCCACGCGCGTGAACTACCCGCGCGAGATCTGGCACGATGGTGCGCGTGCCCCACCGCCATACCGTCCCGCCGAGAGCCGGGCGACCTTCCGGCATGCGCTCCGACCGGCACGAACCCCCTCACACGCGGGTCGAGCCTGCCATCGCCCATCTCGCCGGGTCGACGCCGGGTCTCACCGGCGCGAACCCCACCGACCCATCAGCCACAGTGCCGCATTCCACACCGGTGCAGCAGCTTTCACCGTCCGCGCCGACATGGCCTCGCCGCACACTGCTTCGGCTCGTCGGCGCGAGCGCTGTCGGGCTTCCCGCGGTGTCCGCGTTGGCCGCCTGCGCCGAGGACGATACCGTGCACGCGCCGGATCCTCTTGCCGCGCAGGAGGTTCTGGCCCGTGCCGACGCAGCCGCCGCGACAGCGGCGATCGCGCTGGCACCACAGTCGAACGCCGCGCTGAGCACTGTCGCCACCGAACGCACCGCCCACGCCGCCGCTCTTCGCACCGAAATCGACCGGGTGATAGGCGTTTACGGTGACGGCACCACCCCCGTGCATCGCACCGCCGCCCTGACCGTGCCCGGACCCGACGGTGCCTCGCTGCCCGCCGCGGAGGTCGAGGCCGCGGCAGCGCAACCGACCACCGTCGCGCAGTTGCGTGCTCAGCTGGTCCGTTCCCAACAGTCCGCCGCCGCCCTGGCTCGCACCGAATCCGGCTATCGCGCGGGACTTCTCGCGTCGATCAGTGCGGCCTGCGCCACCCAGGCAGGAGTTCTGCTGACATGACCGAACAGCGAAAGACGTTGCAGAACGCACTCGATGCCGAGTACGCCGCCGTCTACTCCTACGGCCTGATCGCCGCGTACGCCAATGCCGACCGGTCCCGCCTGGTCGCCGAGTTCAGCGCCGCGCACCGCGCACGCCGCGACGCCACGATCGAGCTGCTGGAAGCCGACGGCACGGAGCCGGACGCCCCCGCCGCCGCCTATACCCCGCCCGCCCCGGTCGACGACCCGATCCCGGCGGCTCATCTGGCGGTGAGCGTCGAGTCCGATTGCGCCGCGGCGTGGTACGCGGTGGTCGAGAACGCGACCGACGCATCGGTGCGCGCCACCGCGACCGAAGCTCTCACCGAAGCCGCCGTCCGCCGCGCTCGCTGGCAGACGATCCTGGGATCGGTCCCGGTCACCGTCGCCTTCCCGGGGCGGGCGTAGGCACCGATCAGAGCTCACGGCGAAGCCGAGCCCGCCGAACCGATGGCGCCCCGCGCCGACCGGGTCCACACATGACGCTGCGACGGTTCGGGCACGGTTGCGGGTAGATCAGCGACCTACCCGCAACCGCGGCGGCGACTACGGACGCATCGCGTACGCACCGTCGTAGGCCTCCACCTGCTGCCACACCCGATCGAAACGCTCGGCGTCGGCGACCGGGCTGCGCAGCGCCCCGATCGCCCAGGCACGCTGGGCCTCGGTGACCGACGGCTTGCCGAGCAGTGCCGCGGCCTGGGTGTTGAAGTCGCGGATCTGGAAGTCGAAGATCTGATCGAGCACATCGCGGTCGAGCCCGGTGAGGTCGGCCTGCTCGAGAATCAGCTGCCCGTAGACCACCGTGGAGAACAGGTGGCCGATGGTCAGCATGAAGTCCAGGTCCTTCTGCTGGTCCGCATCGGGAGCCGCGGTGAGCAGCAGGCTGCGCAGCGCTTGGGCCTGCTCGTAGAACCGGCCGACATTCGGGACCTCGGATGCCTGCTCGTAGGCGGGGGTCCAGTCGGCGAACTGCACCTTGCCCGCGCCGCGCGCCGGACCCTGCTGCCAGAAGAACGGCTGGTCGCCGGGTGCGAGGTCGGTGCCGATCGCCGGGTATTCCTTCGGGTTGAGCAGGTAGTTCGGCATGAACTTCAGGATCTGGCCCACGTTCACGTGCACGGTGCCCTCGAGGCGCGGCAGGTGGTTGATGTAGCGCGAGGCCTGTGCGAAGTAGGTGGCCTTCTCGAATCCCTTGGCCGCCAGCACATCCAGCAGCAGGGTCATCGCGACCTCTGCCTCGGAGGTGACCTTGGACTTGGTCATCGGGTTGAACAGCAGGTAGCGGCGATCCTCGAGCGAGGCGCTGCGGAAGTAGTCGACGGCGCGGTCGCTGAACAGCTTCATCGCGATCAACCGCGCGTAGGCGTCGACGAAATTGCCGCGCACATGAGCGAAGTCGGTGACCGGGTTGCCGTAGAGGATGCGGTTGTTGGCGTGGGTGATGGCCTCGAAGAACGAGTGCTCGACCATGCCGATGCCACCGTGGCAGAGGTTGAACTTGCCCACGTTGACGGTGTTGAGCGCGGCCGAGAAGGCCTCCGGCCCCACATGGAGCAGGTCGGCGGCGGTCACCGGGTAGTTCTCCAGCCGGAAGTGGCTGACATACATCTGACCGTGGATGACGCTCTCGATCAGGTGGTAGTCGTCGTGGCGGCTGTCGGCGGCGAACCAGACGTAGCCCTCGGGGCCCTCGACATCGCCGCGTCGGGAGAACACCGACACCATCGAGGCGACGTTGCCGTTGCCGATGTAGTACTTCTCACCGCTGGCCCGGAACAGGATGCCCGCTTCGGCGTCGGCGCTGCCCGGCTCGCTCGGGGTGAGGATCAGGTCGGTGTTGTAGATGTCGGCGCCGTGGTCGCGCTCCGACAGCGCGAACGCCATCACCTGACCGTCGTCGAGGTCGGCGGCGGCCTTGCGCTTGGCGACCTCGTTGTCGCTCTGCCAGATCGGGCCGAGGCCGAGGATGGTGACCTGCTCGGCGTACCAGTACGCGAGCCCGTAGAACCCGAAGATCTCCGCGAGCGCGGCGTTGCGGGCCGCGTCCCAGCGCTTGTTCGGATCACCGTCGGCGTAGGCGGCCGGCGTCAGGAAGGTGGCAAACAGCTTCTCCTTGCCGACGAACTCGAGGAACTCCGAGGTCCACACCGCGTCGCGGTCCTCGGCCAGCAACTGCGCCTTGCCCTTGGATTCGAACCACTCGATGGTGGCCAACAGCTGCCGCCGCGTCTCGGCGTCGAAGTGCTGCGGGTCGTAGGTGGCCGGGTTGAACAGCAGGCTGGGCGAACTCGTCATGCCCGTTAACTTATCAGCGCCGCCGACTCGCCATGCCGACCCCGCGACTCCCTCACCAGCACTTTCGCCTACGTAGCCGTAAGTTCCGACGGCTTGTTGTCGTTTCACACAATCGGACCGGGGCCAAGTTTCCGGACTCGCCCAGGCGACGAGCAGCTGCGCCGCGACGACGCGCCGGCCGATCCGACCCGGTGCTACAGACGGCAATCGCGCTGCCCCACATCCAGTGGGACAGCGCGATTCGGGAGACGAGACTCAGCCGCGAACCTTGGCGGTCACCGCGCTCACCGCGTCTTCGGCCGCGATCTCCTCGGCTTCGCCGGTGAAGCGGTTGCGCAGCTCCACCTTGCCCTCGGCCCAACCGCGGCCGATGACCAGGATCCAGGGCATGCCGAGCAGTTCGGCGTCCTTGAACTTCACCCCGGGTGAGGCGGTGCGGTCGTCGAACAGCACCTCGAGGCCTTCGGCGTCCAGGCCAGTGACCACGTGTTCGGCGCCGTCGCGGGCGGCGGCGTCCTTGTTGGCGATCACCACGTGCACGTCGTACGGGGCGACCTCGGCGGGCCAGCGCAGGCCCTTGTCGTCGTGTTGCTGTTCGGCGATCACCGCGACCATGCGGGAGACGCCGATGCCGTAGGAGCCCATCGTGAGGCGCACCGGCTTGCCGTTCTCGCCGAGTACGTCGACGTCGAAGGCGTCGGTGTACTTGCGGCCGAGTTGGAAGATGTGGCCGATCTCGATGCCGCGCGCGGACACCAGCGGGCCCGCGCCGTCGGGCGAGGGATCGCCGTCGCGAACCTCGGCGGCCTCGATGGTGCCGTCGGGGGTGAAGTCGCGGCCCGCGACCAGACCGACGACGTGCTTGCCCTTGACGTCGGCGCCGGTGATCCACGCGGTGCCGTCCACGACGCGCGGGTCGACCAGGTAGCGAACACCGTTGGCCTGCAGGCCCTTCGGGCCGATGTAGCCCTTCACCAGGAAGGGGTTGGCGGCGAAGTCGGCTTCGGTGAGCAGTTCCACCTCGGCGGGCTCGACGGCGGCGCCGAGTCGCTTGTCGTCGACCTCGCGATCACCGGGGACACCGATACCGAGGATCTCGGTCTTGCCGTCGGGATGGCGCAGCTTCACCATCACGTTCTTCAAGGTGTCGGCGGCGGTGACGGTGCGGTCGAGGACCTTCGCCTCGTTGGCCCAGTCGACCAGCGTCGCGATGGTGGGAGTGTCGGGGGTGTCGTATTCGACCGCGGCGGCCTGGCCCTCGATGGGCACTGCCGCGGGCGCGGGGGTGACCACCGCTTCCACATTGGCCGCGTACCCGGACTCGACGCACCGCACGTAGGTGTCCTCACCGACCGGGCTGGCCGCGAGGAACTCCTCGGAGGCGCTGCCGCCCATGGCACCCGACGTCGCGGCCACGATCACGTACTCGACGCCGAGCCGCTCGAAGATGGCCTGGTAGGCCTTGCGGTGGGTGGCGTAGCTGTTGGACAGGCCGTCGTCGTCGATGTCGAAGGAGTAGGAGTCCTTCATGACGAACTCGCGCCCACGCAGGATGCCCGCGCGGGGACGTTCCTCGTCGCGGTACTTGGTCTGGATCTGGTACAGCGTGACCGGCAGATCCTTGTAGGAGTTGTACTCGCCCTTCACGGTGAGCGCGAACAGTTCCTCGTGGGTGGGGCCGAGCAGGTAGTCACCGCCCTTGCGGTCCTTGAGCCGGAACAGGCCGGGGCCGTATTCGGTCCACCGGTTGGTGGTCTCGTAGGGCTCACGCGGCAGCAGCGCCGGCAGCGAGATCTCCTGCGCGCCGGTGGCGTCCATCTCCTGGCGCACCACGTCTTCGATCTTGCGCAGCGTGCGCAGGCCGAGCGGCAGCCACGAGTACACGCCCGGGGCGACCCGGCGGACATAGCCTGCGCGTACGAGCAGTTTGTGGCTTGGCACCTCGGCGTCGGCGGGATCGTCTCGCAGGGTGCGCAGGAACAGGCGGGAGAGGCGGGTGATCACGGATGCACAGGGTAGTCCCTGGTCCGCGGGCGGCGACAGCCGATTACCTCCTCGATGCCGCCCGACCAGCCGAAAACTGATGCGCACAGCACTGGGGATAAGAGGTTACCCATTATATAACCGCCCCAATCATCAGATAACAACTTGATAACTTAAGCACGCCTGACAATTATTGGATGACTAGGTTTTCTCCATAAGTCGATTACACGCCTACAACAGAAATCGGCGGCGGTGACGCCGCCCTTGCGAGAGGTCACAATGGCTGAGACGAAATTCCTGTCGAAGCGCTGTAGAGCAGTGTTCGCCGGTGCCGCGTTGGTGGCCGCGGCCCTCGCCGGATGTACCAAGACCGAGACCGCCGAGAGCGGTGAGCTGCTGCAGTCGCTGAAGGACAAGGGCACGATCACCGTGGGTTTCGCCGGTGAGGCGCCCTATTCCTTCGAGGAGGGCGGCCAGCTCACCGGCGCCACCGTGGCCCTACACAAGGAGATCTTCGCCAACCTCGGCATCGAGACCGTCGACGGCGTGCAGACCGAGTTCGGCGCCCTGATCCCCGGCTTGCAGGCCAATCGCTTCGATGCTGTCAGCGCGGGGATGTCGATCCTGCCGAAACGCTGTGAACAGGCTTCTTTCAGCGAACCGGAATTCATGTACACCACCGCGTTGATGGTGAAACCCGGTAATCCGATGAATTTGACGGATATGCAGTCGATCAAGTCCAGCGGCGCGAAGATGGCCGCGATGACCGGTGCCATCGAATCCGATTACGCCAGTTCCCTCGGCATCGAGGCCACACAGGTCGGTACCCCGCAGGACGGCATGGACGCGGTCACCTCCGGGCGCGCCGACGTGTTCGCGCTCACCGCGATCTCGCTGAACTGGCTCAAGAGCCACACCCCCGACGCCGCGGTCGACGTGACGCCGTCGTTCGTCGCCGTCATCGACGGCAAGCCACAGGTCGGCGCGGGTGGCACGGTGTTCCGCACCACCGATCCCGACCTGCTCGCCGCCTACAACGCCGAGCTGGCCAAGATCACCGGGGACAAGGACAAGTACCTGTCGATCGTCGGGAAGTTCGGGTTCACCGAGCGCGAGTTGCCCGACCCGGCCTACACCACGGCCAAGCTGTGCAAGGGTGAGATCTGATCTTCCGCATGAGCACCCCAGCATGCGGAACGGATACAGCATGAGCAATTTCGACGCGGTCCGCGATGCCCTTCCCTCCTTGTGGGAGGGCATCGCGGTCACGCTGGAGCTGACCATCGGCGGCGCGCTGCTCGCGTTCGTCCTCGCCCTCGTCCTGGGCACCACCGCCCGCGTACGCAATCTCGCGGCGCGCGGCACGGCCCGGGTCCTGATCGAATTCTTCCGGGGCACTTCGCTTCTGGTGCAGATCTTCTGGCTGTTCTACGTGCTGCCACTACTCGGCTACAAGCTCGACCCGCTGTTCTGCGGCATCCTGGCGCTGGGCCTCAACTACGGCGCCTACGGTGCCGAGGTGGTGCGTGGCGCGCTCAACGCGGTGCCGCGCGCCCAGTTCGAGGCGGCGGTCGCGCTGAATTTCAGTCCGTGGCAGCGGATGCGCAGAGTGCTGTTTCCCCAGGCATGGGCACTGATGCTGCCCTCGCTGACCAATTTGCTGGTCCACCTGCTCAAAGGCACCGCGGTGGCGTCCTACATCACCCTGCACGACCTCACCTACGAGATCGGTGACCTGCGCAAGACCACCAGCGACACCCTGTTCTCCTTCGGCGTCGGCCTGGTCATCTACTTCGTCCTCGGCTACCTGCTCACCCTGGGCATGAACCTGCTCGAGACCCGAGCCAAGACCAAGCTGGGCCGCGGGGCATCGCTGAAGGACGTTCTCAGCCTGGCGCCCGACGAAGCACACACGAAGGTGGCCTCATGACCGCCGAATGGAGTTGGGAGCGCGCCCGCGAGGCGCTGCCGGTGCTGTGGGAGGGCTTCCAGATCACGCTGCTGGCCACGGTGCTCGGCTTCGCGCTCGCCGCGGCGCTCGGGCTGGCGATCGCGATGATCCGGCGGACGATGCCGCGCTGGATCGCCGCGCCGGTGCACGCGGCGAGCGAGTTCGTCCGGCTCACCCCGCTGGTCGTGCAGTTGCTGTTCGCCTACACCCTGCTGACCCAGTTCTCGGCGCTGCAGATCGGCATCGTCGTGCTGGGCATTCACTATTCGAGCTATCTCGCCGAGGTGTACCGGGCGGGGATCGAGGCGGTGCCGAAGGGGCAGTGGGAGGCGGCGCGCGCGCTGTCGTTGCCGCCCACGCGCACCTGGGGCGCGGTGGTGCTGCCGCAGGCGATCCGGGCGAGCCTGCCCGCGCTGGGTACCAACGCTGTCTCGATGTTCAAGGACACACCGTTCTTGTTCGCCATCTCGGTCGTCGAATTGGTGACCGCCGCACAGCAATTCGGGGCACGCCACTTCGCGTACCTGGAGTCGATCACCCTGGCCGGGGTGTTCTTCCTCGTTGCCAGCTACCCGACGTCTGTGCTGATCAGAAGACTGGAGAAGCGACTTGCCTACTACTGACGAGATGATCCGATTCGATCAGGTGGTCAAACGCTTCGGCGACCTCGTCGTGCTCGACCACCTCGATTTCAGCGTCGACCGCGGGGAGAAGGTCACCCTGATCGGGCCGTCCGGGTCGGGCAAGACCACCATCCTGCGGCTGCTGATGACCCTCGAGACGATCAGCGACGGCGTGATCTGGGTCGACGGTGAACCACTCACCCACACCGAGCGCGGCGGAAAGCTGG
The DNA here is from genome assembly GCF_042717045.1 of Nocardia sp. NPDC058633. Classification (NCBI taxonomy): domain Bacteria; kingdom Bacillati; phylum Actinomycetota; class Actinomycetes; order Mycobacteriales; family Nocardiaceae; genus Nocardia; species Nocardia sp. NPDC058633. The sequence continues at coordinate 115,134 of NZ_JBHXRA010000007.1, read as the reverse complement.
TGCCCGCCAAGGAGAAACATCTGCGGGCGGTGCGCACCAAGATCGGCATGGTGTTCCAGCAGTTCAACCTGTTCCCGAACATGACGGTGCTGGAGAACATCACCGAGGCCCCGATTCACGTGCTCGGCAAGTCGAAAGACGAAGCGCGCGAACGGGCTCGGCACCTGCTCGACGTCGTCGGCCTGGCGGACAAGGCGAATGCCCATCCCTCGCAACTGTCCGGTGGTCAGCAGCAGCGGGTGGCCATCGCGCGCTGCTGTGCGATGGACCCGAAGGTCATGCTGCTCGACGAGGTGACCTCGGCACTCGACCCGGAACTGGTCGGCGATGTCCTCGACGTGCTACAAACCATCGCCGAGACCACCGACATCACCATGCTGATCGTCACCCACGAGATGCGCTTCGCCCGCGAGGTGTCGGACCGGGTGCTGATGTTCGACTCCGGTCGCATCATCGAACAGGGTCCACCGGAGCAGATCTTCGAGGCTCCCACCAATGAACGGACCCGCAAGTTCTTGGAAGCGGTGCGCTGAGCCCTGCGGGAGCCCCGACCGTGGGGCTCCCCCGTGCACCGGGGCGGGGCGAGGCGGCGATTGCGGCGGCGATTACCGTTGGCGATCGTGCTGGTGCTGCTGCCTCCCTCCGAAACCAAGTCCGACGGCGGATCGGGCGCGCCGCTCGACCTCGCCGACCTGGCGATGCCGCAGCTCAGCGCGGTCCGCGACAAGTTGATCACCGAGGTGGTGCGACTGGCGGCGAACCCCGTCGCCTCCGCCGCGGTGCTCGGACTGGGCAAAGGCGCCGACGCGGAGATCGCCCGCAACGCGAGCCTGCGCACCTCGGCGACCCGCCCTGCCCTGGAGCGCTACACCGGCGTTCTCTACGACGCGCTGGACGCGAAGTCGTTCACCAAGGTGCAGCGGAGCAAGGCCTACGCACGGCTGGGCATCGGCTCGGCGCTGTTGGGCGCCGTCCGCGCCGCCGACGCCATCCCCGCCTACCGGCTCTCCGGTGGCACCAAGCTCCCGGGGCTGCCGACGCTGTCGGCGGTGTGGCGTGATGTGCTGCCCGACGCCCTGTACGCCGAAGCCGCGGGCGAGCTCGTGATCGACCTACGATCGGGCACCTACCAGCAGCTGGGCAGGGTCCCCGATGCCATCACGGCCAACGTCCTCACCGAACACCCCGACGGCTCGCGCACCGTGGTCAGCCACTTCAACAAGCATCACAAGGGCCTGTTGGCACGGGCCCTGGTCCTCACCCGTGCCGAACCCGGCGATATCCGCGCGGTGGCGCGGGTGGCGAGCAAGGCCGGTCTGCGCGCCGAAATCGCCTCCCCCACCGAACTTCTCATCATCACCTGAGTGGTGTCGTCGAACCACCTCGCCCGTGGCGGCGGATGACGGTTCCCCGACTCACTCTGCGACCGGGGCGAGCAGCTGGATGAGGTTGCCGCAGGTGTCGTCGAAGACCGCGGTGGTGACCGGGCCCATCGCCGCGGGAGCCTGGGTGAAGTACACGCCGCGGTCGAGGAGGCGGCGGTATTCGGCCTCGATATCGTCCACGGTGAAGACGATCACCGGGATCCCTTCGGCACTCAGTGCCGTTTTGTAAGCCTTGGCCGCCGGGTGCTGGTCGGGCTCGAGCAAGAGCTGGATGCCGTCGACGTCGGCCGGTGAGACGACGGTGAGCCAGTCGTATTCGCCGACGGGGACCTTGTCTTTGACCTGGAAGCCGAGCACGTCGGTGTAGAAGGCCTCGGCTTTGGCTTGGTCGTCGACGAAGACGCTGGTTACTCCGATGCGGATCATGTGTCCTCCTGGGGGATGGGCCATCGCTGCGACATCGCACGCAGGGGAGCGAAGTCCGCATGATGGAACTTGTATCGACCTTGCCGACGGGTGTGGACGAGTCCGACGTGCTCGAGCACACCGAGGTGCTGGGTGATGGCCTGGCGCGAGGAGCTGATGCCGTGTTTGCTCACGAGGCGGGCACACAGTTCGAACAGGGTTTGCCCGTCGCGATCGGCCAGTTCGTCCAGGAGTGCGCGTCGTGTCGAATCCGCCAGCGCGGTGAAAATGTCGGTCACGGTGCGCACTCCCTTCCAGCGTCTCCCGTCGAACAATAGGCAAGTACCGACTTGCATGTCAAGGGCGAGAGCTCCGCGCCTGTCGCGCTTCGCCACAGGTCAGACGGTTGCGGCGGGCAACTCGCCGGGCGATCGACCCGGCTCCGAATCGCCACGAATCGACTCGCCGCACCCCGAACGCCACCCTCGGGCCGCCTCCAACAACCGGGCACGGACCAGGTCGACGTGCGGTCGCGACGGGGCACCGACTCGACGGGCCAAAAAGCCCGTGTTGATCGGCGGGTCGACCGGATCGAGCAGCGTGACCAGCGTTGCGTCGGCCAGTTCCCGGCCACACAGGTAGTGCGGGAGCACGCTGATTCCGGCTCCGGCACTGACCGCCGCGAGCACGGCGCGCAGATCGCCCACGATCAGCGCCGGCTCGGTTTCGAGGCGGGTGCCGAAGACGTGACGCCAGTAGCGGCGCAGGATCGGCAGATCGGCGGCATAGCTGACCAGCGGGACACCGTCGAGTGCGCTCGGGCCTTCGACGCGCAGCCGACCGATGTCGATGCGCTCGGCGACCGACGGTGCGGCCACGAGCAGGAACTCCTCGTCCACGAGCGGTTCGGCGAGCACGATACGTCCGCGTGGTCGCGAGGTGGCGAAGACCAGATCCAGTGCCCCCGAACGCAAATGCGTCAGCAGATCTTCGGTGAGCCCAGTGGCGACGGTGATCCGTACTCCCTCGGCGACCAACGGGGCGAGGGCGGGCAGAACCTTGGCGGCGAGCATTTCCGCCGGACCGCCGAGCAACACCGGCGGTTCGGGCGGCGCGGCACGATCGGCACTCGCCCCGCTGACCACCGACTCCAGTTCTTCCAGCGGACCGGCGACCCGCGCCGCGAGTTCGTGACCCGCGGCGGTCGGCGTCACCCCGCGCGGCAGTCGTTCGAACAGCGGCCTGCCCAGGTGCCGTTCCAGCGCCTGGATCTGGGTGGTTACGGTGGGCTGCGACAACCCCACCTGGGCCGCGCCCGCGGTGAGTGAGCCGGTGCGGAAGACGGCCAGAAAGGTGCGCAACTGCACCAGATCCATCGACCCATCGGCTGACCTATGTCTCATATAGGCCAGTCTATTGGCCAGGAGATGTCATCGACCCTAGCGTTGAGTCCATGGCAAACATCCTCTTCGTTCTCACCGGCAGCGACCACTGGACACTGGCCGACGGCACCGAACACCCCACCGGGTACTGGGCCGAGGAATTCGCCGCTCCCTACGCCGCCTTCACCGGCGCGGGCCACACCATCACAGTGGCCACCCCGGCCGGGGTGATCCCGACGGTCGACCAGGGCAGCCTGGCCCCCGAGGTCAACGGCGGCCCCGAAGGCGCGGCCGCGGTCGCCGAAATCCTCTCCGGTGCCACCGAATTGCAGAACCCGACACCTCTCGACAAGGTCGACGTGGCCGACTACGACGCCGTCTTCTACCCCGGCGGTCACGGGCCGATGCAGGACCTCGCCGTCGACCCCGTCTCGGGCACCCTCCTCACCGACACCCTCGCCGCGGGCAAGCCCCTCGGCATCGTCTGCCACGCCCCCGCGGCCCTGCTCGCCACCGCCGAATCCGGCACCTCCCCCTTCGCGGGCTACCGCCTCACCGGGTTCAGCAATGCCGAGGAAACCCAGGCGGGCTTCGCCGACAAGGCGAAGTGGCTGCTCCAGGATCGTTTGATCGCCCTCGGCGCCGACTACCGCGAAGGCGACGCGTGGGCTCCCCACATCGAGGTCGATCGCAATCTCTACACCGGCCAGAACCCCGCCTCGTCTGCCCCGTTGGCCACGGAAATGCTCACCGCCCTCTGACCTCGCGGATCGCCGTTGTCGGACCGGCGAGATCGGGCCGTCGGTCCCCGTCAGCCGATCACCGTGGTGAGTTCGGCGAGTTCGGCCGCGAGATTGGCGCGAGCGATCGCCTCGTAGCGGTCGTGGGCGAGCTCGGTGCGGAACAGGCGGGGTTGGTCGGCCAGGTTGCGCAGTACCGACGCGCGACCCGCCCGGAAAAGGTCGTCGGGGACGTGGGCGTATTCGGCGCGGATCGCGGCGGTGTAGGCGGCGTATTCCTCCGGTGTGCCACCGAGCACGACAAGGTCGGCGTCACAGAGGACCGCGCCGTTCGCGTCGCCCGGCTGCGGCTTGTGCCCACGGGTCAGCACGACCAGCCGCACCACTTCTTCGACCAATTCCGGTGCGGCACCGAGCGATTCGAGAATATCGCGACCCAGATCCGCGCTGCGCTCCTCGTTGTCGGCCCGGGCGACGGCGTAGATCGCGTCGTGGAAGAACGCCGCGTATCGCACGGCATCGATATCATCTGCGGCATCGGCCAATTCGTCGATCGCCGCGAGCATCACCGCCAGGTGGGTGCCGGTGTGATAGCGCCGGTGCGGTTCGTCGTAGCGCCCCACCACACCGGCACCGATTTGTTCGGCCTCGACCCCTGCCAACGCGATCCACCGGTCCATCAGGTTCTGTGACGCACTCATACAACAAGTTTCGTCGTCGGCACCGACACCCACAACCCCCGATACTTACTGTCGCGCACCCCGAACGGGCCGGGCGACCAGCTTCGTACCGCGCAGGAGCCACACCGCCGGGACCAGACAGCACAGCAGCGCGAACAGGCTCGCTTCCGGACCGAACGTCCCACCGGTGAGCACGTCCGGTCCGGACAGGACGGTGCGCAGCAGGCCGGGTTCGCCGTGCGCGCCGGAAACCGCGGTGCCGAACACGCCGGATTCGGTGAAGTTCCAGGCGAAATGCAGGCCTATCGGCAGCCACAACGATCGCGTGACGGCGTAGGCGATGGCCAGCAGCGCGCCGCCTTCGACCGCGATGGCCGCGGTGCCCCACAGCGTGGCGTTGGGGTTGAGCAAGTGCGTCAGACCGAAGAGCAGTGACGAGACCGCGATCGCGATGATGGCGCCGGTTCGCTCCTCCAGAATGCGGTACACCACGCCACGGAACAGCAACTCCTCGGTGACCGCCACCGAAGCCATGGAGCCGGCCACGCCCAGACAAGCCCAGAACGAGCCACTGGCGACGTCGACGTCGGTGAAGAGGGCCGCGAGCAGAATCGTCGCGAGGAATGCCCCAGCGCCGACGAGTGCACCACGCCCGAGCCCGCTCCACCGCCCGGCGGCGGCCAGTTCCGTGACCTCCGCCCGGTTCTCGACATGCCGGGAAAGCCACGTGTAGGCGAAGATCGCCCCGGCGGCCGCGCCGATCCCGATGGCGAAACGCAGCACAGGCACGCCCGAGACGAGCGCGTCCAGCCCCCGTGCGGCGATCAGCAACACGACAGTACCGACGAGCAGAATCGGCATCCGGAATCGACGGAGCGGTGCCTTCCGCTCGGTAAGGATGGTCATTGAAGTCCTCTCGCCGTTCGTGCGGTACGGGCGAGACTACGAACGAGCCGTGCCGAGCCACATCACTCTGTGGGTGAGTTGCGCACCAGTACTCGAGAGGGACCCTGTCCGGAACCATTGTCAGCGCTCGGGGCGCCCGCTAGCGTGGGGCGATGGTTTCCTCGGCTCCTCTGATTTCGTTCGCGGGGTTGGCTTTTCTGCTGGTCATCGTGCCCGGGCCCAGCGTCTTGTTCACCATCGGACGGGCACTCACCGTGGGGCGGCGCGCGGCACTGCTGACTGTGCTCGGCAATGCGGTCGGGGTGTACGGGCAGGTTGTCGCCGTGGCTTTCGGGTTGGGCGCGGTGGTGGCCGCGTCGGCGGCGGTGTTCACGGCGATCAAGCTCGTCGGCGCCGCCTATCTGGTCTATCTGGGCGTGCAAGCCTTTCGGCATCGTGGCGCGCTGCAGACGGCTTTTCATGCCGAACAGGACGTGAATTCGCACAGTCCGGCGGCGGCGTTGCGCGACGGTTTCGTAGTCGGGGCCGCGAACCCGAAAACGATCGTCTTCCTGGCCGCGCTGCTGCCACAGTTCGTGGACACCACGCGTGGTGCTGTGCCACAGCAGATGCTGATCCTCGGGCTCTGCATCCCGGTGTTCGGGCTGATCTTCGACTCGCTGTGGGCGCTCGCGGCAGGGTCGGCACGGTCCTGGTTCGCGCGGTCACCGCGCCGGCTCGCCGCCGTCGGCGGTACCAGTGGCCTGGTGATGATCGGGCTCGGCACGTCACTGGCGTTCACCGGCCGCAAAGACTGAACTACGACCATCAGGAGATGTCCGATGAAGAGGTTGCTGCTCACCGGCGCTGTGGCGCTGATGTCTTCGATGCTGGTACCCACCGCCGCCCAGGCCGAACCGAGCCCCGGTGCCACCTACGTCGCGCTCGGTGATTCCGGAGCGGCTACGACGGGCGTGGTCGATCTCGACGTCACCGCTCCGCTGCGGTGCGTCCGATCCACCTCCAACGCGCCCGAACTGGTCGCCGAGCGACTCGGGCTGACGCTGGACGACCGGACCTGCAGCTCGGCGAAGATCCCCGATCTGTACAACCCGCAGGGCGCGGGAATCGCCCCGCAGTTCGACGGGCTCGGTCCCGCCACCGAGATCGTCACGCTGCACATGGGCGCCAACGATGCCGACATGACCGAGTTCATCCTCGGCCACTGCCATGCGGGCGCGGTCAGCGGTGGCTGTGCCGCCGCCGCGGATCCGGAGTGGGACAACAGGATAGACGCGATCGCGCCCGCCTACGCCGCGGCGCTGGCCGACATCGCCCGGCGGGCTCCGAACGCCACCGTCTTCGTCGACGGCTGGCCCACCTACCTCACGAACACCAGCTGCCCGGCCATGCTCGGCCTGCTCCCCGCCGACGCCGCCTACATCCAGTCCAAGTTCGAACGCCTCAACACCGTGGTAGCTCGCGCGGCCGCCGACCACGGCGCCGTGTACATCGATACCGTCGCCGCCTCACGCGAATTCGGTATGTGCGCGGACCCGGCAGTTCGCTGGTTCGACCCGATCCTGGCCGATCAGACCCTGCTCCCCTATCACCCGACCCTCGCCGGGCAGCGCGGTGTCGCGGACCTGATCGTCGCCGCCGTCGTATCGAGCGGTGCCCTCACCCGCTGACCTGCTGAGCGGCGGTCACAGGTGATGCGGGAAAGACCGTAATTGCGATCGGCGGAGCGGGACGCGGCGTCGACCTGTCGCCGGCAAACCCCGGTGCGGCTCAGAGCTTGTCGCCCTCGGCGGTGAGTTCGCGGACGAGCAGGGCGGTGTGCAGCGAAGTGCGGGATTCGCCGTCGTCGAGGTCGACGGCGAGAATTCGTTCGATCCGGGCGAGCCGGTCGTAGAGAGTCGGTCGGCTGATAGCGAGCGCCTTGGCCAGCTCGGTCTTGTTGCCCGCCAGGTCGAGGAAGCGGCGCAGTGTGCCGGTGAGGTCGGCGCCATGTCGAATGTCGTAGCGCAACAGCGCGCTGAGCTCGGTTTCGGCGAAACTCTGCACGCGGGGTTCGTCGCGGATCAGCGACAGCAGCCCGCGCAGGCGAATATCGGCGCTGCGGAAGTAGATTCGCGTGGCCGCACCGCGCATCGAGAGTGCCACCGCGGCCACGGCCGCCGCGTGCGCGAGCTGGCGGGAGGTGTCGAGCAGCGACGCGGAGTCGGCACCGACGCCGACGACCGCCCGATCGACACCGCCCACCCGGCGCACCTCGGTGAGCACCGCCGCGCACACCGTTGTCAGCGTGTCCTCGACGACACCACCCTGTGGGACCGCGACGATCATCGCGACCCGCTCGACACCGTCCACCCCCGCCGCAGCACCACCCCGCGCGGCAGTCGCCGGGCGCTCGGTGCCGGGCGAATCCCCCGTGAACGACGCACTACGCCGCCCGATCGGCCGGTGCTCGATCGCGCTCAATGCCGACACCCCCGCCAACCCGAGCCCGTGGGACACCGCCTCGAGCAGGGCGGCACTGCGCCGCTGGCGAGCGACCGGGTCCGGCTCGGCCGTCACCGCGATCTCGACGGCCGTCGGCACGTATCTGGCCCGCCGGGACAGCCCGAGCGCCGACGCCCGGGCCTGGGCATCGCGTTCGTCGGTGACGCGGCCTTCGACCAGATCGTCGATGAGCCCGGTCTGGGCCTGCCGGTGCAGCCCGAAGCGGTCCTTGTCGATCATCCGGTGCAGGGTGAGGGTCTGCGCGGCGCGTTCGAGAACCATGCTGGCGCGAGGGGTCTGCACCCGGTCCGAGCGCAGGATCAGCCTGCCCCAGCGCTGGGTGTGCGGGCCGACCTCGACGATTCCGGGCCCGGCGAGCAGCATCCGGGAAACAGATTCCCAATTATCCAGCAGCGCAGCCGAACTGGTCTTCCGTGCGGCGGCGGCCAGCACCCGGTGTGCCAGGTCCTCCAGCACCACCGAGGCGTCGAGCATGCTCGCGGCGGTCTCCACGATCTCGGTCAACGCGGCGCGGCGCACACTGAGCTCGGTGAAGGTCTCGTGCACGGTGCGCGCGAACTCGAGCTCGGCGTACTGATCGGCGACGATGGCGCGGTGCACCGCCTCGGTGATCTCCACGAAGCGCGTCACCCGGTGCAGCACGATCACCGGCAGGCCCAGTTCGGTGGCCGTGGCGGCGACGGCTGGGCCCAGCTCGCTGACATAGCTGCCGAGTTCGACCACCAGCCCGGCGACCCCGGCGGCGGCCAGTGATCGCAGGTAGGTGATCCTGGCCTGCTCCGGCGCGGCGAGCGCCTGGCCGGTCGTCAGGATCAGCTCCGAACCCACGAGGAGGTCGGCGACGGCGGCCTGGTCGCTGACGTGCACCCATCGCACCGGTCGGTCGAGGTTCGCGGCACAGATGACCTCGGGTTGTCCGGCCCGCACCACCGGCGTCGCGAGCACATCGGCCACCGTCAACAGCACCTACGAATCGTAATATGAAACCCGGAAACGCGGACAGATCGTCGGCCTGTTCGAGGCTGCGGATAAGACAGGGTGGAAGCACCACACCCCCGGCGAAACGAGGCTTTCATGCAGTCCATCGGCCATTGGATCGACGGCAAATCGGTCAGCGGCACCAGCGAGACCACGACGCCGGTGACCAATCCCGCCACCGGCGTCGTCACCGGGGAGCTGGCGCTGGCGAATGTCGCCGATACCCGCGCCGCGATCGACGCCGCGACGGTGGCCTTCGCCGCCTGGCGCGACACCTCGCTCGCGCGGCGCACCCAGGTGTTGTTCCGCTTCCGCGAACTACTGTCCGAGCGGAAGACGGAGCTGGCCGCGGTGATCACCGCCGAACACGGCAAGGTGGCCGCCGACGCGCTCGGCGAGGTGACTCGGGGGCTCGAGGTCGTCGAATTCGCCTGTGGCATCCCGTCTCTGCTCAAGGGCGGGTTCACCGAGAACGCCTCGACCGAGGTCGACATCTACTCGATCCGGCAGCCGCTGGGCCCGGTCGCGATCATCGCACCGTTCAATTTCCCCGCCATGGTGCCGATGTGGTTCTTCCCCCTCGCCATCGGCGCGGGCAACACGGTGGTGCTCAAGCCGAGCGAGAAGGATCCGTCGGCGGCGCTGTGGCTGGCGCGGCTGTGGCAGGAGGCGGGGCTGCCCGACGGCGTGTTCAATGTCGTGCAGGGCGACAAGATCGCCGTCGACGAACTCCTGGACAACCCGGAGATCAAGGCGGTGTCGTTCGTCGGCTCGACCCCGATCGCCAAGTACGTGTACCAGCGCGGCACCGTGGCGGGCAAGCGCGTGCAGGCGCTCGGCGGCGCGAAGAACCACATGGTGGTGCTGCCCGACGCCGATCTGGACCTGGCCGCCGATGCCGCCGTGAATGCCGGTTTCGGATCGGCGGGCGAGCGGTGCATGGCGATCAGCGTGGTCGTCGCGGTGGGCGCGGTGGCCGACGAACTGGTCACCAAGATCAGCGAGCGGGCCGCGAGCATCGTCACCGGTGACGGCACCAGCGGCGCCGAGATGGGCCCGCTGATCACCCGCGCCCACCGCGACCGCGTAGCCGATTACATCGACGCCGGCGAAACCGCCGGTGCCCGTGTGGTTCTCGACGGCCGCGACCTCACCGTCGACGGCGCGCCGGACGGATTCTGGCTCGGCCCGACGATTCTCGACGGGGTCACCCCCACCATGAGCGTCTACACCGACGAGATCTTCGGCCCGGTGCTGTCTGTCGTGCGGGTCGACACCTACGAGCAGGCGGTGGCGCTGATCAATGCGAACCGTTACGGCAACGGCACCGCCATCTTCACCAACGACGGCGGCGCGGGACGCCGGTTCCAGCACGAGGTGGAGGTGGGTATGGTCGGCATCAACGTCCCGATCCCGGTGCCGATGGCCTACTTCAGTTTCGGCGGCTGGAAGAACTCCCTGTTCGGCGATTCACACGCGCACGGCACCGACGGCGTGCACTTCTTCACCCGCACCAAGGCGGTCACCAGCCGCTGGCTCGACCCCAGCCACGGCGGGCTGGAACTCGGCTTCCCGCAGAACAAGTAGATTCTGGAGACTTGCCATGACGCTTTCCGACGCGGCCGCTCGCGCCTATGAACTCGATCGCCGCCATGTCTTCCATTCCTGGTCTGCGCAAGCGACTCTCACGCCGACGGTACTCACCGCCGCCGAGGGGTGCTATGTGTGGGACGGCGAGGGCAATCGCCTGCTCGACTTCTCCTCGATGATGGTGAACACCAATATCGGCCACCAGCATCCGAAGGTCGTCGCCGCGATCCAGCAGCAGGCGGCCACGCTCTGCACTGTCGCACCCTCGTTCGTCAACGACGCGCGCTCGGAAGCGGCCCGCCTGATCAGCGAACGCACGCCGGGCGACCTCGACATGATCTTCTTCACCAACGGCGGCGCCGACGCGGTCGAGCACGCCGTCCGAATGGCGCGGCTACACACCGGCCGCTACAAGGTGCTCTCGCGCTACCGCTCCTACCACGGCGGTACCGAGACCGCGGTGAACCTCACCGGCGACCCGCGCCGCTGGCCCAACGACCACGGCAATACCGGCACCGTGCACTTCTTCGGCCCCTTCCTGTACCGCTCGGAGTTCCATGCCACCGACGAGCAGCAGGAGACCGAGCGCGCATTGGCGCATCTGGAACGCACCATCGAGATGGAGGGTCCGGCCACCATCGCCGCGATCATCCTGGAGCCGGTGCCGGGCACCGCGGGCATCATGGTGCCGACCCCGGAGTACCTGCGCGGGGTGCGGGCACTGTGCGACAAGCACGGCATCGTGTTCATCGCCGACGAGGTGATGGCCGGCTTCGGCCGGACCGGACGGTGGTTCGCCATCGACAACTTCGATGTCGTGCCCGACCTGATCACCTTCGCCAAGGGCGTGAACTCCGGCTATGTCCCGCTCGGCGGTGTGGCGATCAACGCGGCCATCGCGGCGACCTTCGCCACCCGGCCCTACCCCGGCGGGCTCACCTACTCGGGCCATCCCCTCGCCACCGCCGCCGCGGTCGCGACGATCAACGTGATGACCGAGGAGCGCATCGTCGAGAACGCCGCCGACATCGGCGCGAAGGTGATCGGCCCCGGCCTTCGTGAACTGGCACAACGGCATCCGAGCATCGGCGAAGTCCGCGGGCTCGGCGTCTTCTGGGCCGTGGAGTTGGTCCGCGACCGGGCCACGCGCGAACCCCTGGCACCCTACGGCGGCACCAGCCCCGCGATGAACGAACTCGTCGCCGCGTGCCGCACGGGCGGGCTGCTGCCGTTCGTCAACTTCAATCGGTTGCATGTGGTGCCGCCGTGCGTGATCACCGAGGCCGAGGCCAAGGAGGGGCTGACCATCCTCGATCACGCACTGAACGTCGCCGACGCACACACCGTCGACGCGTGATCTCGGTCCGAATTCGCGGAAAGTCCTGACACGAGTAGATCTTCCGATCGCGGCCCGCGCGGAATGCGCGTGGGCCGCGAGGCGTTGTCCAGGAGCGTGACCGATATCGCAGTACTGTCCGATGAGTTGAGAACGTACCTGGACGAGGAGAAGGTCTACGCGACCGTCGCCACGGTGGGGCCCGACGGGCATCCGCATCTGACCGTGGTCTGGATCAAACGCGACGGCGACGAACTGCTGTTCTCCACCACGGTCTCCCGGCAGCAGGCCAAGAACCTGGTGCGCGACCCGCGCATCACCGTGATGGTGAACCCGCCGGAACGGCCGTTCCTGTACGCCGAGATCCGCGGACAGGCTTCCACCACACCGGATCCCGAACGAGCACTGCCGGACGAGATGTCGCTCAAATACACCGGCAAGCCGTATCGCGAATTCAACCCGGCATCGGTGCACGACGCGGAACGCGTCGTCATCCGGATCACCCCGACCAAGGTCACCGGGGGCCTTTGATTCGCGGGCCCGGCGGAGTCAGCTCCGCTGGGCCTCTTCTTGCGCGTGCTGCGCCTGCACCAGCTGTTGCGGGGTGAACCGCAGCGTCAGCGCGACGAGGGCGGCGAGCACCGCCAAGATCGCACACACGAACAGGACCAGGGTGTAGCCGCTGTTCAGTGCGTCGATCTGGGTCGGCGACATGTCCGCGGCGCGGCCGTCGGTGCCGCCGAGCGAGAGGGTGCGCGACGCGGCGATCGGGCTCAGCAGGCCGATCGCGATCGGCGTCGCCAGGTTCATGAACATCTGGCCGACCGCGGCCAGCGGGCCGATATTGGACTGCGGCACGTCGACGAGGACGCACAGCGGCGCCAGCACCATCGCGACACCGACGCCGAAACCGATCACCACCAGCAAGGCCAGCAGGGTCGGCAGGTACTGCACGTGCCGGTCCAGCGTCGAGCCGAACAGCAGCCCCACGGCCAGCACGACCGAGGCCGAGGCGAGCAACCAGCGCGGCGCGAACACCAGCGCCAGCTTCGACGCCACCGCACCGCCGCAACCGATGCCGACGGTGAACGGGATCGAGGCGATACCGGCCTGTAGTGGGCTGTAACCGAGCACGTTCTGCAGCAGCTGGGCGACGAAGAACGTCATCGCGCCCAGCACCGCACCGGCCAGGAAGATCAGGGCGAAGGTGGCGACCCGGTCGCGGCTGTCGAACAGCGACCACGGCAGCAACGGATCTGCCTCGCGGCGTTCGGTGATCACGAAGATCACCAGCAGCGCGAACCCGCCGATCAGCGAGGCGAGGATGACCGGGCTGGTCCAACCCATCGCCGGGCCCTCGGTGGCGCCGAACACGATCGTCGCGCAGGCCACGGTGCCCAGGATCGCGCCTTTGATGTCGAGCGGTGTGCGGTGGTGCTCGGTGTCGGCGAGTTTGTAGACCGCGCCCGCCACGATGAGCGCGCCGATCGGCACATTGATCAGGAAGATCCAGCGCCACGAGAGCTCGGTGAGCGCGCCGCCGACCACGAGACCACCGACCGAACCGATCCCGGCCATCGAACCGACGATCGCGATGGCTTGATTGCGCGCGGGTCCCGGCGCGAAGGTGGTCGCGACCAGCGCGAAGGCCGTCGGCGCCGCGATCGCCGCCCCGGCGCCCTGGAAGGCGCGCGAGATCAGCAGCATCGCCTCACCGGTGGCCAGACCGCAGGCCAGCGACGCCGCCGTGAACACCCCGACGCCGATGATCAGCATCCGCTTGCGCCCGAACGCGTCGCCGAGCCTGCCGCCGAGCAGCATCAATCCGGCGAAGGTCAGGCCGTAGGCGGTCACCGTCCAGGCACTGCCCGAACTGGACAGCCCCATCTCCTCCTGCAGGCGAGGCAGCGCGAAGATCACGACGGTGCCGTCGAGCACGACCATGAACTGCAGGCCGCTCAGTACGAGGATGGCGAGACCGAAGGCCCGCCCCGTCACCGGATACTGCATCGTCGCAGCGGGTTTCTCGAGCACAACGAGGCAGTGTAATTGGCCGCACGGCAATGCGAGGGTCCGCGGCCCGCGAAGCTAGTCGAGCCCGAAGCCCGCCGTGGGCCCGATCACGATGATCGCGGGCGGGCGGATGCCCTCGTCCTTGACCCTGTCGGCGACCGTGGCGAGGTCGGCGCGCACCACCCGCTGCGTGCGCAGCGTGCCCTCCTGGATGACCGCGGCCGGCGTATCGCCCGGGCGACCGCCCGCGAGCAGAGCGGCGGCGAACTTGTCGATCCGTTCCACCGCCATCATCAGCACGAGGGTGCCGCGCAGCTTGGCCAGCGCCGACCAGTCGACGAGCGAATCGGGATGATCGGGGGCCACGTGGCCGCTCACCACGACGAACTCGTGGGTCACCCCGCGATGGGTCACCGGGATACCGGCGGCGCCGGGCACCGAGATCGGGCTGGTCACGCCGGGCACCACCGTCACCGGGATACCGGCCTCGGTACACGCCTCGAGTTCCTCGTATCCGCGACCGAACACATACGGGTCGCCGCCCTTGAGCCGAACCACGAACTTGCCCGCCTTGTAGCCCTCGACGAGCGCGAGGTTGATCGCCTCCTGCGCCATCGACCGGCCGTAGGGGATCTTCGCGGCGTCGATCACCTCGACGTGCGGGCCGAGTTCGGCGAGCAGTTCCGGCGGTGCGAGCCGGTCGGCGACGACCAGATCGGCGCGCGCGAGCAGCCTGCGACCACGCACGGTGATCAGGTCGGGATCGCCGGGGCCACCGCCCACGAGCGCCACGCCGGGGGTGACCGGCTCCGAATCATCGGTCACCACACCGGATTGCAGCGCTTCGAGCAGGCCGTTGCGCACCGCGGCCGAGCGGCGGTGCGCGCCACCGGCGAGCACGCCGAGGGAAAGTCCGTCGTAGCGGGCAGTCGCTGGGGTCACGGCGGTGCCGTCGCGGGCGATGTCGGCGCGGACACAGAAGATGCGCTTGGCGGTGGCTTCGGCGACCACGGCGGCGTTGGTCTCGGGTTCGTCGGTGCAGGCCATCGCGTACCAGGCGCCGTCGAGATCGCCGTCGGCGTAGTCGCGCAGTTCGACGCCGATCTGCCCCGCCGTGGCCATGCCTTCGACGGCCGGGGTGACCGCCCGGCTGATCACGTGCACCTGCGCACCGGAGCCCACGAGCAGCCCGAGCCTGCGCTGGGCAACGGTTCCGCCGCCGACCACCACGACTCTGCGGCCACGCAGATCGAGTCCGACCAGGTAGTTCGGGTCGCCTTCGGGCGGGGTCGATGCGGTGTCAGCGGTGTTCGGCACAGTGTCCGAGCCTAGTTCCTGGCCCGATCCGGCCCGAACGCACCCGCCGACATCCCGTTCACTGAACCGGATCGCTCCGGTCCGCCACCATCTCGATCCGAGTCGTACCGTTGCCGCCCCGGCGTGGAGGCGCGACAGTGGATGCCATGACCCAGCCGCACGCACTGCTCGAAGTGGCCTACGACGAAGCTCTGCGCGGGCTCTCCGAAGGAGGTGTGCCCATCGGCGCCGCCCTGTTCGACGCCGACGGCACCCTGCTCGGGCGGGGCCGCAACCGGCGCGTGCAGAACGACGATCCGAGCGTGCACGCCGAAACCGACGCCTTCCGCGCCGCGGGCCGCCGCCGCGACTACCGGCCGACGATCATGGTGACCACCCTGTCACCGTGCTGGTACTGCAGCGGATTGGTCCGCCAGTTCGGGATCGGCACCGTGATCATCGGTGAGGCGCGGACCTTCCACGGTGGCCACGACTGGCTGGCCGAGCACGGAGTGAGGGTGGTCGACCTCGACGATCCGCGCTGCGTGTCGCTGATGACCGATTTCATCGCCGAACGCCCCGACCTGTGGTTCGAGGACATCGGCGTCGCGCCGCGGTGACGACCCTCGATCTCAGCCGAAGCGCGGTGCGTTCTGCACCCAGCGGAAATCCGTGCTGCGCAACGGGAACCGCTCGAGGTCGAGGCGCTCGAGGGTGATCGTGGCGGGCCTGCCGTCGAGTTCGCCGCGCAAGGTCAGCTGGTCGGCGGAGCCACGGTCGACGGTGAAGGTCGCGTAGGGCACGGGAGTCTGCTCCGGGCCGGTGGGTGCGGCGACGAGCGAGATCGTGTTGGTCGCCGAGTCGGTTGTCGCCGCCACCGGCACGATCGTGTCGTCCATCCGCTGGTAGCCCGCCGTTCCCACGTCGATGACGAGGCGCTGCCAGCGCACCGGATCGGTGGTGAGTGGTGGCAGCGGGGTCGCGTCGAGGCTGAACTCACCGACCTCCCAGATGCCGTACAGCTCGGGTTTCGGTGCGCCGCCGCCGTATTCACGCCAGCTCTGCATGCCGGCGAAGATCATTCCCACCGTGATCCACAACCCGACCGCGACCTGCACCACCGTGGCCCACCGGTTCGCGCGCCGGGACGCGAACAGTGGCGGCTGAACCGCGGGTCCCGAGTCCCGTTCCAGGACGAGCACATTCGCCAGTCGGCTCGCCTGCGGGGCGAGCAGCACGAGCCCCATCAGCAGCAGGTGCCCGGACAGCATCTTGACCGGCACGTCGAAGGTCAGGTTGAGCAGGAACACCTGCGCCATGCTGATCACGCTCACCATCGCGCCGAGCGTCGCCGTGCGCGGCCAGAACAGCAGCAGACCCGCGATCACCTCGGCGGTTCCCAAGGCGATCTCGTAGGCGGGCGAGGATCCGACCTGCGTCCACAACATCGCCATCGGGGACAGATCGCCGACGCGGGTGAGCAAGGCGATCAGCGAGGGCTCCGGCATCTGCGTGGGGATCAGCTTCGCAAAACCGTAGAACAGCATCTGCCCGCCGACGAACAGTCGCAGCGCGGTGAGGAACCAGCTCAGCAGTCGCGGGTAGGCGGGCCTGCGCCGGTCGAGCACCGACCACACGATCGTGATCGCCACGGCGACCACAAGGATCAGGCCGCACTGGATCCAGATGGCGGCCTGGTCGCCGCTGCCGGTCATGGCCAACTCGGCCTGCACCCCGAACACGTGCTCACCGATCCAGGCGCTCACCGGCTCGAGCGCGATCATCTGCCACAGCATCGCCTCTTCGGGCAGCCGCAGCGCGAGTACGCCGAGGAAGACGAAGGTGACCTGAGCCATCCACAAACAGAAGAGCCCGAGGTAGGCGACACCGAACCGGAAGGCGAGCCGGGTGATCGGATGCCAGGTCGCAGCGAGCGCCGGTGCACTCGCGGTGTCGTCGTATGTTCGCTCCGTGGTCACTACGGACACTCGTGCCTCCCCGTCGAGATCGATTGCTACCGAAACTAATCGGCGTGCGCACCCGAGCGCGTCCGGGAAAACCCCGATCTTTACCCTGTCAACCCTGAATCTCACTCACCGACGCCGGGCTTACATTCCGGCCGGCCTTCGGGTACCCAGAGGTGACACGCGTTACAGTTTTGTCGACAGGGGGAACCAGCACAGATGTCCGACGATCAGGATCCCGCCGCTCACAGGTCGCTCACCGTCAGCGAGCGTGATCTGGACGAGCTCGCCGGACAGCTGGCATGCTGGCTGGCCGACAAGCTCGGCGGCGACGTGGCGGTCAGCAATGTGAGCAAGCCGTCCAGCGGCGGCATGTCGAGCACCACCATCCTGTTCGACGCCGAATGGTCCACGGGCGGCGGCACCGAACACGGGTCCTTCGTCATCCGGATGGCGCCGGAGGACAGCTCGTTCCCGGTGTTCGAGTCTTACGACCTGGCCATGCAGTACCAGGTGATGGCCGGTGTCGCCGCGGCCTCCGAGGTCGCCGTCCCACCGCTGCGCTGGCTCGAACTCGATGACTCCGTGTTCGGCTCGCCCTTCATCGTGATGGAACGGGTCGAGGGCAGGGCGCCGTCGGACAATCCGCCCTACGTGTTCTTCGGTTGGCTGTTCGACGCCACCGACGCCGAGCGCGAGGTGGTAGCGAACGCGACCGTCGAGGTGATCGCTCAGGTACACGCCATCGACGATGTAGCCCGGCGCTTTCCGCTGCTCGACGGTGAGGGCACCGCGCTGCGCAGGCATTTCGAGGCCCAGCGCGCCTGGTACAAGTGGGCACTGACCGACCATGACGTCGAAGTGCCGCTGATCGAGCGAACGTTCGACTGGCTCGAGGCCAACTGGCCGGCCGATCCCGGTCCCGAGGTGCTGAACTGGGGCGACGCCCGCCCCGGCAACATCCTGTTCGAAGGCTTCACCCCGACGGCGGTGCTCGACTGGGAGATGGCGACCTTCGCGCCTCGTGAACTCGATCTGGGCTGGACCATCTTCATCCACAGGTTCTTCCAGGACATCGCCACCCGCTTCGACCAACCCGGCCTACCCGACTTCCTGCGCCGCGACGCGGTCGTCGCGAAATACGAGGAGTCGACCGGGCATTCGGTCCAGAATCTGGATTTCTACATCATCTACGCGGCCCTGCGCCACGCGATCGTGATGGCCAGGATCAAGTGCCGGATGATCCATTTCGGCGAGGACACCGTGCCCGACGACCCCGACGACTACGTGATGCACCGCCTCAGCCTCGAGGCGTTGCTCGACGGCACCTACGAGTGGGACCGACCATGAGCGCGATCATGCCCGTACCCCTGGACGAATACCCCGTCCATCAGACACCACTGTCGCTGGCCAGGACGGCCACCAGCGACCGGAACTTCTACGACCGCTACTACTTCAACGCCTTCGACCCCGCGGGCGAGGCGATGCTGATCACCGGATTCGGCGTGTACCCGAACCTGGGTGTCGTCGACGCGTTCGCGACGGTGCGCCACGGTGACGCCCAACGCAGCGTGCGGTTCTCCGACGCACTCACCTCGCGCGATCTCCACACCGCTGTCGGTGGCTACCATATCGAGGTGATCGAGCCGCTGCGCACGCTGCGTGTGGTGTGCGAGCACGACGATCTCGGCTTCGACCTGACCTGGACCGGCGCGCAGCCTGCCGTGCAGGAGCAGCCACACCTGATCATGACCGGCACCCGGCCGATGATCGAGGCCTCCCGCTTCGCCCAATTGGGTTCGTGGGAGGGCGTTCTCGCTGTCGACGGCATCGACTACACGGTCGACCCGGCCGTGTGGACCGGCAGCCGCGACCGGTCCTGGGGCATCCGGCCGTCCGGGGAGCCGGAACCCGCCGGCCGACCGACCAGCACGGACGGCTTCTGGTGGCTGTACGCGCCGCTGCGGTTCCAGGACTTCTCCCTCGTGGTGATCGTGCAGGAAGAGCCCGACGGCACCCGCACTCTCAACAACGCGGTCCGGATCTGGAACGACGGCCGCAAAGAACAACTCGGCTGGCCCCGCCTGCACTGGACCTACGAGCCCGGTACCCGACACCCGAAGTCGGTACGCCTCGATATGACCACGTCCGACGGCACACCGCTCGAGGTCGAGATCGAATCGCGCCCCGGGATCGCCCTGCACGTCGGGTGCGGTTACGGCCCCGACCCCGACTGGACCCACGGCCGCTGGATGGGTGAGAACTGGTCGCTGTCGAGCGCCTACGACCTCACCGACCCCGCGATCAAGGCCCGCACCCCCTACGGCGTGATCGACCACATCGGCCACGCCCGCTGCGGGGACGCCGAAGGATGGGGCCTGTTCGAACACGCCTCCCTGGGTCGCCACGACCCCACCGGTTTCGCCGATTGGTCCTCCGTCGCCCCTTGACCGGGACCTCTCGCGCGAGAAGAAAAGGCGCCGCCGCGACAACGAGGTCGCGGCGGCTCCGATTTCTTATGCGGCCGTGGCGAAGTCGGCCAGCAACGACGGCACGGCGGCATCGAATCCGGCGACGTCGAGCATGCCCGCGTCCTCCGGATCGGCGATGCTGAAGTTCGTCGCGGTCATGCCGACCACCACGAGCTTGGCCCGCGGGTTCACCTCGCGGCGGTACCGGGCCAGTGCCTGGTGCGGGTGCACCGAACCCGCCCATGTCTCGCTGTCGGTGTAGATCGAGAACACATCGACCTCGATGCCCTTGTCCAACGCGTGCAGGATGGGCAGCGAGCAGTCGGTGCCGCCGAACGGCAATCCCGACACCGCCCCCACCGCGTCGTCGAGACGCTGCCGCGGCGAGATCGACAGCTGGGACAGGTCGCGCGCCCCCTGCCACCCCTTGCCGCCCGAGGTGAACCCCACGATCTGGTGCCGCGGCTCGGTGCGTGCGGTGACCAGGGCGAGCGCGGCCGAGGCCTCACGCGCCGAGATCGGCAGTCCACCGATCGGGCTCGTCATCGACGCGGACACGTCCAGCGCCAGCAGGTGCCGCAGGCCGGTCGGCGGCACGGACTCGAAGGCGGCGTAGAACGCGGTATCGAGGGCGTCGACGACCGGAGCCGACGGCGTCCAGGTGCCCGCGCCGCGCGCCGAACGTCCGCAAGCGTAGGTGCGCAACGCGATCAGTACCGACACCGGGTGCACCCGAGCCTTGCGCAGCCGCGCCGGGTCGGCGAGCTGTGCGCAGATCGCGGCGGTGCGCGGTCCGAGTGGATCGAGCAGACCGAGGCGCGTCAGGCGTGGCAGCTGACGTAGCAGTGCGGTCTGCGGGATGCCGTTGTCCAGCAACGCTTCCCACACCGGCCCGGTGTTCAGCGCGGCATCGGGCAGCATTTCCCAGCTGAGCCGGTACTCGCGCACCAACTCCGGCACCTGCGCCACCGGTGCGTTCTGTGCTCGCTGGAAACCGTCGAGCAGGGCCAAACCGTCGAGTTCCGGTGCGCGGCCGCAGATCCAGTCGAACAACCTGCGTCGCTCGTCGTCGGTGGTCGCCGGGTGCGACAGGCGCAGCAGGTCGCGGTGCGACCAGCCCTCACGCTGCCGGTACTTCACCACCTGGAAGGCCAGTGCGTCGACCGGCTTGTCCAGGTACCAGTTCGCGACGGCCCGCTGTAGGCCACGACCCCAACCGCGGAACTGCTCGGCGTAGCCGGCGAACAGGAACAGGTGCGTGCCGGTCCGCGCCACCAGCGGCAGTGCGGCGAGAGCGGCGCGGCGACCGTCGACATCCCCGAGTGACGCGGCGGCGGCCAACGCGAACAGGGCCGGGTTCGGGCGCGGCGCACGCCCGGAGGTGGAGATCTCGACGATCTCGCGAACGAGGTCGGCGGTGTGCTCGGCGGCGTACCCGGCGATGAATTCGACATTGTCGGCCGTCAAAGCCTTCGCGTTGACGTAGAAAGTTCCGGATTCCGTTCCGAGCGTGAGAAAGCGGCGCGCTCGCGCCTGCGGGGTGATCTCGAAGACGTAGCCGCCCGCATTGTCGACCACCTGCCGGGTATCGGCGGGCAGGGTCTGCGGCGTGCTGCGACGAGAAATGCGCGACAAGATGTTCATTGTTCCCCCTCCGATACGTATACCGGCGTCGATGATTCGGTCCCGGACCCGACGGGACATGTGGTGACGTTATGAGCGGACGGACGTGTGGTTACGGCCGAACAACGAAAATCGCTTTCCGCCACGGGGTTCGAACCCGCTGGACCCTGAGGTCGTGCCAGATAACCGACCGAATCCGGTCCGTCCTGCTCACTCCGTGGACAGTTGCTCGGCGGACGTGTGTGTCCCGACCGGTATAGGTGCTCTACCAGGCTGAACTACCGCCACCTTGCGATGGCGGGCAGGATTCGAACCTGCGACATCCCCAATCCGAATGGTAACCGATCAGATCCGGTCCGCCTCGCAACTGCTGAATCAGACGTTACTGCCCATGATCGAACTTTCCCACTGAATTGTTTCGGCATTCACGAACGCGGCGGCACCGACGCTGCGGCGATCACTATCCCGTCGACAATTGTTCTGCCGCACACCAGTTCGCCGCGGCCCGCGAGCAGAGCCGCGGCTTCCGCGACACTGGGGGTGCCGACGGCCGCCGACGCGCGATCCGAACGGTGCCGCACGTCGACCTCGGCCAGTTGCTCGGCGGTGAACGCCACCACGACCACGCGCAGCGTCGCCGCCGCGGCCAGGACACCGGGTTCGGTCGCACGCCGGTCGAGGGTCGCCAAGCAGCTGATGGCGGTGTCGCCGACCACCGCCCGCACCGCGCGAACGATCCGGCCCCCATCGGTATCCGGCCGTACGCCGATACCGACAGCCACCGCCGAACCCGCCGCTGCGACACCGGTCGTCGCCGGTCGTCGCTCGTCGTCGGAGGTCGTCATCGGCGCCGTGTGCCGTGTCGCGCCATCAGTGGTCGAACCGTCTCGCGGCGCTGACGAATCGGGCGACAGCGTCGGGATTTCCCGCCGGATGGGTGTGCAGATACGAAGCGTGCACCTGGCGGAGCACCGCGCCTTCGGTCACCGAACCCGTTGTCCGCCAACCCCAGGCGGCGCTCTCCGCGCCGGTGCGCGCCAGCCGGGTGCGATGGAATTCGTGGCCACGTACCCGGGCGCCTGCTCGCCACAGCGCGGAGTCGTGCAGGGCGACGGCGTCGCGGTAGCCGAGCGTCAGGCGAGGGCCGAATTCCGCGTCGGCGTCGATGACGCCCGCCATCTGATGACCGTCGAGGGAGCGGGTGAGGTAGAGCAGTCCGGCGCACTCGGCATGGATCGGCAGGCCCCTCGCCGCGCCCTCGGCCACTGCGGTCCGGAGGCGCTCGTTGGCTGAGAGCTGCCCCGCGTGCTCCTCGGGAAAGCCGCCGGGAAGGACCACTCCCGCTGTGTCGACAGGGAGTTCGTCGGAGAGTGGGTCGAAAACCACCACCCGGGCACCGGCCGCTATCAAGAGTTCCCGGTGCTCGGCATAGCCGAAGGTGAAAGCCGGACCGCCTGCCATCGCGATCAACGGATCCCGGTTCGAGACGGCGACCTCGGCCGCGGTGTGCTCTGATCTTTTTCCACCCGAAGCACTTTCAGCGCCGGCGGCCAGTTCGGCCCACGGGTCCCATACGGGACCCTCTACCGAGCCGCCCGCCAGCGCGACGATCGCGCGCAGATCCACGTGTGCCGCGACGAGTTCGGTCATCGCGTCGACCGCGGCGGTGGCCGCGGCGCCGTGTTCGACGGCCGGGATGAGGCCGAGATGACGTGAGGGGACTTCCAGTTCCGCCATCCGGGGAAGGGCACCGAGGACCGGGAGACCGACGCGGTCGCAGGCGGCCCGCAGCACCTGTTCGTGGCGCTCGCTGCCGACCCGGTTGAGGATCACGCCGCCGAGGCGCACCGAGGAGTCGAAGGTGGCGAAGCCGTGGAGCAGGGCGGCCAAACTCTGGGAATGGCCGCGCGCGTCGACCACCAGCACGACCGGCGCTCCGAGCAGCCCGGCCACTTGCGCGGTGGACCCTTCAGCAACCGCGTCCGTGCGGTTCTCGTCGATCCGGCCGTCGAACAAGCCCATCACGCCCTCGACGATCGCGATATCGCACCCGTGCGCGCCGTGCCGATACAGCGGCACCACCCGATCCTCGCCCACCAGAACGGGATCGAGATTGCGCCCGGGCCGTCCGGCCGCGAGCCCGTGGTAGCCGGGGTCGATGTAGTCGGGCCCCACCTTGAACGGCGCCACCTGATGCCCCGCGCGCCGCAGCGCACCGATCAGCCCGGTGGCCAGTGTGGTCTTCCCGCTCCCCGATGCCGGGGCGGCGATCACCAGCGCGGGAGCGCTCACCATTCGATACCGCGCTGGCCCTTGCGGCCCGCGTCCATGGGGTGTTTGACCTTCGTCATCTCGGTGACGAGATCGGCGGCCTCGATCAGGGCGGGGGGTGCGTCGCGGCCGGTGATGACGACGTGCTGGTTGCCAGGGCGGTTGGTGAGGGTGTCGACGACCTCGTCGATGTCGACCCAGCCCCATTTGAGCGGGTAGGTGAACTCGTCGAGGACGTAGAAGCGGTGTTGTTCGGCGGCGAGGCGACGGGAGATCTCCTGCCAGCCGGACAGGGCGGCGGCCGCGTGGTCTTCCTCGGTGCCGTGCTTGCGGGTCCAGGACCAGCCCTCACCCATCTTGTGCCACTCGACCGCGCCACCCACGCCGGTCTCCTCGTGCAGGGTGCCCAGCGTGCGGAAGGCGGCTTCCTCGCCGACCTTCCACTTCGCGCTCTTCACGAACTGGAAGACCGCCACGTCGAAACCCTGGTTCCAGGCCCGCAACGCCATCCCGAAAGCGGCAGTGGACTTCCCCTTGCCCGGTCCGGTGTGCACGGCGAGCACCGGCTGGTTGCGCCGCTGCCGAGTGGTCAGACCGTCCTCGGGGACGCTGTCCGGAACACCTTTGGGCACAGCAACTCCTCTTCTCGACGCACTCGGTGTGCGCGTACTCCACGACCTCGCGATCGAAGCTCGGCACCGACTTCCGTCGGCCGTGCACGGCCGGGTCGTCACCATTTCTATCAGGGTGCGCTCGGCACCCTCACACGGCGCGATCGCCGGCCTCGCCGCGGCCGCGCGCCCTACGCCGCGCGGGTCGGCATGCCGGTGGCGCGGACCACCTCGGCGACCGTCTCCCCGGTGAGCTCGTTCAAACGCAGGTAGCGGGCGCGCAGATCACGGGCGAGTTCGCCGGCCAGGCCGAGTCGGATCATCCCCCGCTCGCAGTCGATGACCATCGCGGTGTGGCCTTCGGCGGCCAGCAACCTGGCGGCGGTGCGGGCACGCGGGAGAGGGTCGGTGCCGCCGGTGGCGCGGCCGTCGGTGAGCAGAACCAGCATGGGGCGGCGTCGGGAATCGCGGATGTGTTCGCGGGCGATCACCTCGCGAGCCTTCAGCAGTCCCGCGGCGAGAGGGGTCTTGCCGCCGGTGCGCATCCCCGCCAAGCGGCGCACGGCGATGTCGACCGAGGAGGTGGGCGGCAGGACGAGTTCGGCTTCGCTGCCACGGACGCTGATCACGGCCACCTTGTCGCGACGCTGGTAGGCATCGCGAAGCAGGGTGACGATGGCGCCGGTCACCGCCGTGAGACGGTCTCGGGCAGCCATCGAACCGGAGGCATCGACCACGAAGACGACCAGATTGCCCTCGCGCCCTTCGCGATACGCGCCGCGCAGGTCCTCGGCGGCCAAGGCGAGCGGTCCACTGAGCCTGCCGCGCTCGAATTGCTTGGGCGCCGCGGCGAAGACGGTGCCGAGTAGGTGCAGTCCCGTGGAGGGGTCGGCGTCGGGCCGGACGGTGCGGCCGGTCCTGGTCCGGGCGCGGGAACGTCGACCGGGGGCACCTTCACCGATGCCGGGGACTTCCCAGCGTGGGAGGGGCTTGGCCGCTGAAGTCGGTGTGCCCGAGAGCCTTTCCGGACCTGGGCGCGAACCGTTGCCCGCGCTGTCTGCGCGCGAGTCGTCCGAGTCCTCACCTCCGGAACCCGCGCCGTTCGGTCCGTCACCGGCCGTTCCACCGCCACCCGGCCCACCCCCGTCAGGGCCACCACCGTCGGGGCCTCGGTCGTCCGGGCCACCGTCATCGGGACCATCGCCGTCCGGGTCGTCACCATTGCAACCAGCGTCAGAACTCGAGCCGCCTTCACGACCACTGCCCCGCGCCCCTTCGTCGCCCGGGTCACAGTCCTTGCCGTCGACGCGACGTACGTCCTGGTCCCCGCGACCATCGCCCCCCTCGGCCGATCCTCGCGGACCGTCGACTTCGTCATCCCCGCGAGCCTTGTCGACCTCGGCGGCGGCGGCATCCATCGCTTCGTCGAGCTGCTGCTCACTGATTCCGGGCTCGTCGAACGGATCACGCCGACGTCGATGCGGCAGCGCGAGTTCCGCGGCGATACGCACATCGTCCTCGGTGACCCGATCCCGGCCACGCCAGGCCGCGTGCGCGGTAGCGGTCCGGGCGACAACCAGGTCGGCGCGCATCCCGTCCACATCGAAGGACGCGCACAGCGCCGCGATCCGGCGCAGCTCCGCGTTGTCCAGCGCGACTTCGGGCAACCGGTCGCGCGCGGTCAGAATTCGTTCCGCCACCACCTGATCGGCGTCGACATACCGCGCGGCGAACGCGGCGGGGTCGGCTTCGTAGTCGAGGCGGCGACGCACCACCGCCATCCGCACCTCGACCTCACGCGAGGCGGCCACATCGACGGTGAGCCCGAACCTGTCCAGCAGCTGCGGACGCAACTCCCCCTCTTCGGGGTTCATCGTCCCGACCAGGACGAACCGCGCCGGATGCGAGTGCGAGACCCCGTCGCGCTCGATGTGCACCCGACCCATCGCCGCCGCGTCGAGCAGCACGTCCACCAGGTGGTCGTGCAGCAGGTTCACTTCGTCCACGTAGAGCACCCCGTGGTGGGCCGCGGCCAGCAACCCGGGACGGAACGCCTGCTCCCCGTCGCGCAGCACCCGCTCGAGGTCCAGCGAGCCGACCACCCGGTCCTCGGTGGCGCCGACCGGCAGCTCCACCAGCCGAGCGGGCCTGGCACCGGTCTCGTCGACCACGGGCGGCAGCAGCTGCGCCAGCGCGCGCACCACGGTCGACTTCGCCGTGCCCTTCTCACCCCGAACCAGCACCCCACCGATCCCGGGATGCACGGCCGACAAGATCAACGCCAGCTGTAACCGCTCCTGCCCCACCACAGCGGAGAACGGGAACCCCGCCTCACCCACCACACGCGCGGCGGTGTGCGGACCAGCGGCAACATCAGCAAAACCAGGCACGCCCCAACTCTAGGCGCGCCGCGATCGCGGCAGACCCCCGGGCATCGACGGGCCGGGCGCCCGACGCCCGGGCGCCACCGTCGACCTGCTCGAACCCGCGCCGCGCCCGGATCCGCAGCGCCACATGAGCCCGGATCACCACGGGCCCAGCGCCTGTTTCAGCCGCGCCGCATCGGCACGTGCATGATCCCGTCGTCGTCGTACTCGGGCCCGTCGACGGCGAAACCGAACTTCGCGTACATGCCGACCAGATGCGACTGGGCGTCCAATCGCACAGTGGCCGAACCGGTTTCGGCCAAGGCGGCCCGCATGAGCCGGGTGGTGTACCCGTGCTTGCGCGCGGACTGCGCCACGCACACCCGACCGATGCGACAGCTCCTCACCCCGTCGACGACCTCTTCGAGCAGTCGCAGCGTGGCGAGCACGGAGCCGTCGTCGAGCCACAGATGCCGGGTCGACGGCAGCAGGTCACGCCCGTCCAGCTCCGGATAGGGGCATTGCTGCTCGACGACGAACACCTCCACGCGAAGCCGCAACAGCCGGTAGAGCGTGGCGGCGTCGAGATCGGCCGCCCACGCCCTTCTCAGCTCGACGTTCACACCTGCGCGAAGCTCGAGACCTGCTCGCGCGCGGCCGCGTTGTCGGCATCCAGCTTCAGCGTCTTGCTGGTCCAGTCCCACACTTCCTGGTACAGGGCCTGGTTCTCCGACAGCTTCTGGCCGAGCGAGGGGATCATCTGCTGCAGCTGCGGCGTCCAGCCCGCGTACTGCTGCGGGAAGCAACGCTGCATCACGTCGAGCATGGCGGTGACACAGGTCGACGCACCCGGCGACGCACCGAGCAGGCCGGCGATGGAGCCGTCCTCGGCGGAGATGACCGCGGTGCCGAACTCGAGCACACCACCGGCACCCTTACGCCGGATGACCTGCACACGCTGGCCGGCGGTGATCAGCTCCCAGTCGCGTCCCTGCGCACGCGGCAGGAACTCCCCGAGCACGCTCACCTTGCCGTTCTGCGACTTGAGCAGCTCTTCGACCAGGTACTTGGTCAGGCCCAGTTCGGTGAGGCCGACGCCGACGAGCGAGGCGATGTTGTTGGGCTTGATCGACTTGAACAGGTCGGTGTTGGAGCCGTCCTTGAGGAACTTGGGGGTCCAACCGGCGTAGGGGCCGAACAGCAGGCCCTTGCGGCCGTTGATGACGCGGGTGTCGAGGTGCGGCACCGACATGGGCGGCGCGCCGACGGCGGCTTTGCCGTACACCTTGGCCTCGTGCGCGGCGATCAGCTCGGGGTTGGTGGAGCGCAGGAACTGACCGCTGATCGGGAAACCACCGAAGCCCTTGGCCTCTTTGATGCCCGCCTTCTGCAGTAGCGGCAGCGCGCCGCCACCGGCACCGACGAAGACGAACTTCGCGTTGACGGTGCGCGAGCGGTAGGTGCGCAGGTTGCGGACGGTGACGTTCCACGACCCGTCGGACTGCTTGTCGAGGTTGCGGACCTCGGTGCCGAAGGCGATCTCGCCGCCGGCGGAGCCGATGTAGGCGAGCAGCTGCTTGGTGAGCACGCCGAAGTCGATATCGGTGCCGCCGTCGGACCAGTTCAGCGCGATCGGGTCGCTGAAATCGCGGCCCTTGGCCATCAGCGGCAGGCGCGCGGCGAACTCGTCGGGGCTGTCGATGTACTCCATGCCGCGGAACAGCGGGTGCGGCGACAGCGCCTCGTAGCGCTTGCGCAGGTAGTCGACGTTGTCGGCACCGTGCACGAAGCTGACATGCGGGATGGGGTTGATGAAGCCCGAGGGGTCGTCCAGCACGCCGGTGTCGACGGCGGAGGCCCAGAACTGGCGCGAGACCTGGAAGCGCTCGTTGATGTCGACGGCCTTGCTCACGTCGACCGAGCCGTCGGGGTTCTGCGGGCTGTAGTTGAGCTCACACAGCGCCGAGTGGCCGGTACCCGCGTTGTTCCACGGGTCGCTGCTCTCCGCGGCGGCGGCGTCGAGCCGCTCGAACACCGAGATCGTCCAGTCCGGCTGAAGCTGGCGCAGCAGTGCGCCCAGCGTGGCACTCATGATGCCAGCGCCGATGAGAACTACATCGGTCTTTTCACTCTTCGCAGCGTTCGGCACGGGTAGATCGACTTCCTTGTCCTTCTCAGCTACTCACCGGCGGGTGAGTTCGCTTGGCGCGGGCGCTTTGGCGGTGTTCATGCGACTCGCGGTGAATCGCCGGGAGGTAGGTTACCCGTCGTTCACCTGATGCCAATTGTGCACCTCAACCGAGCGCACTTCTGCAACGGACCTCCCGAATGTGATGAAAACCAAGCCTGCACGTCGCCGTGACCCCGGGATAGATTGAACAGTGTGACGAACGAAACCCCCGCCGATCGAACCGCCGAGCAGTGGCAACCCGACGTTCTCGGGACCGCGTATCAGCAGCGGACCCTCCCCCTCGGTGTCGACCCCGACGGCGAGGGCGAGGTGGTGGCCACGCTCGTGCGCTATCTGCCCGACGCCGCGGCGCCGGCGGCCGAGCCGACCGTGCTCTATGTGCACGGGTTCACCGACTACTTCTTCCAGGAGCACCTGGCTGAGCACTTCGCCGCGCGCGGGCACCGGTTCTATGCGCTCGACCTGCGTAAATGCGGGCGCTCGCGGCGTGAAGGGCAGAGTGCGCACTACGTCAGCGACCTGGCGTTCTACGACGACGAGCTGAGCGAGGCATTGCGGATCGCGCGCGAGGAGACCGGCAACGACGTGCTGATCCTCGCGCATTCGACCGGTGGACTGATCGTGCCGCTGTGGTTGGACCGGCTCGAGGCGGCCGGTGGCAGCGCGGCGGCCGGGGTGGCCGGGGTAGTCCTCAACAGCCCCTGGTTCGACCTCCAGGGACCGTCGTTCTATCGCACCCTCGGCACCCCCGTCATCAACACGGTCGGCAGGTTCCGTGCCTTCGCTCAACTACCGGCCGGAGTCAGCACCGCCTACGGCGACAGCCTGCACAACAGTCGCTCGGGTGAGTGGGATTACAACCTGGACTGGAAGCCGCTCAACGGTGAACCGGTGCGCCTGGGCTGGCTGCGCGCCGTGCGCCGGGGACACGCGCGCCTGCACCAGGGCCTGGCGATCGGCGTGCCCGCGCTCATCCTGCGTTCGCGGATCACCAAGTTCGCCCGCGCGCACTCCCCCGCCGTCGACGTGGCCGATGCGGTCCTCGATGTGAAGCAGATCCAGCGCTGGGCAGGTTGCCTGGGCGAACGCACCTCGATCGTCCCGATCGACGGCGCCCGCCACGACGTGTTCCTGTCGTCGGAAGCCGTGCGCGCCATCGCCTTCCAGGAAACCGACAACTGGCTCGATTGGTTGGCTGCCTACCGCAAGTCCTGATCCGGACCGGCACCGGGCTCGCACGCGTGCTGCGTGCGAGCCCGGTGTTCTCGGTCTGTGCGGCGATGCCTACCAGAGGCTCGTGCGCAGGACGATCTCGGTGGCGAACTCGTGGCCCGCCTCGGTGGCGATGTTGTCGACTTCCAGTGGGACGACCCGGAATTCGCCGTAGACGTAGCGACCGGAGGCGTCCGCGGTGGCGCGGGGCAGGCTCTTGGTGACCAGCATCGTGACGGGCAGCTCCAGCGGCGGACAGGACGCGTCGGGGACCGTGCCGTCGGCATCGGGCACCGCCGGGTGCCCGTGGTCGGCGACGACCAGGCTCATGAACCGACCGAACCGGCCCGCGCACACCCGCCACGCCAACTCCGCGCCCGACCCGCGGCCCGCGACATTGACGTAGGGCATGTCGAGCTCGTCGAGAATCGTGCGCACACCCGCCGGATCGAGCCCCTCGACGGACTCCACGACGATGGTCTGCAGATCGGACTCGTGCAGCCGCGTGCACACCGTGTCGAACACATCGGCAGGGTCGTCCGCATCGGGTAGCAGCAGCACATTGTGCCGCGAGGAAGGTCCGTCGACCCGCACCGTCCAGGCCTGGTCACCGACCGTGATCTGCCGAGATTTCATGCCGGGTTACGGTACACGGCCAGCCTGAACAACGGGGCCTGTTCCGACGCGCCCTGCCGATCTCCACACCCCCGTGTACTGGGCTTTCACGGCCCACGACACCGAAATTGCCAAACCTGTCACAACGCCGACCCCACCGCTGTGAGGAGACGGGTCGCACAGCGGGTGATCCGTTGCAGCACGAGTCACCCGGACGCCCCGCTCCGACGTGTGCTAACCGCCCGCGACCTCGGTCGCCCACCGATAGTCGGCTTTGCCGGCGGGGGTTCGCTTGATCTCGACGACGGTACTCATCGAGCGCGGTACTTTGTATCCCGCCAACGACGTTCGGCAGTGCTGCTGCACTTCGTCGAGCGTCAGTGCCGGCGCGTCCGGGTAGGTGGCGATGACAGCGGCCACCTTCTGCCCCATGCGCTCGTCGGGTACCGGGACGACAAGCGCGTCAGCGATCGACGGGTGGGCGTGCAGCACGGCCTCGACCTCTTCGGCGAACACCTTCTCACCGCCGGTATTGATGCATTGCGAACCACGCCCGAGGAACACGATGGTGCCGTCGGCTTCGATGCGTCCCATGTCACCGAGGATCGACATCCGCGTGCCGTCGACGCGGGTGCGGAAGGTGCGGGCGGACTTGGCCTCGTCCTTGTAGTAGCCGAGCGGAACATTGCCGACGCGGGCGATGTAGCCGATCCGGTCACTGCCCGGCGGAATGTCGGCAAGCTCCTCGTCGACGAGCAGCATCGTCGATGACGACGGCATGCGCAGGTTGCCCTGCTCGTCGACGGTAAAGGCGCCGTCGTTGCCGGATTCGGAGGCTCCGAAGTTGTCCCGCAGCAGCAGATCCGGCTTGACTGCCAACATCCGTTCGCGCACCCCGACCGACCAGATCGCGCCACCGGAGGTGATCGAGAACAGCGAGCTCAGGTCGATCTGGCCCTGACGGCGTTCCATCTCGTCCACCAGCGGTAGCCCCATGCCATCGCCGACGATGAGGATCACTTGGACTCGCTCCCGCTCGATCGCCTCGACAACGCGTTGCGAGTCGAAGTCGCGCATGAGCACCACGCGGGCGCCGAGAGTGAAGAACGTGAACAACGAATACAGGGCCGCTCCGTGCATGAGCGGCGCGGCGACCAAGAACGACAGCTCCGGAAACTCCTTCGCGGCGGCGGCGACCTCGGCGAGGTCGGTGCGTGGATCGGTGCCGTAGGGATTTCCGCCGGAGAGCGGCTTGCGGAAGAAGTCGTCGTGGCGCCACATCACGCCCTTCGGATATCCGGTGGTACCACCGGTGTAGAGCACGTACAGCTCGTCTCCCGTACGAGGCGCGAATTCCACTGCGGCAGAATGCGTTTCGTACTCGGCGAAGGACACCACAGCGATGGATCGAGCGGCCGCGGCGGAGCGCAGCTCGTCGTCGAGCTCACCGATCACGATCACTGTGCGGACCAGCGGGCATGCCGCGAGGAGCTCCGCCAGCGTTCGCTGGTGCTCCGGCAGTTCGACAATGACGGCGACCGAGTCCGAATTCGTGAAGATGTACTCGAGTTCGGCGGGCGTGTAGCGGTAGTTGACGTTGATCGGCACCGCGCGGATCTTGATCAGGCCGAGGAGTGCATGGACGTGCTCGACGCTGTTCTTGAGGAACAACGAGACATGATCACCCTCCCCGATGCCCGCCTGCGACAGCATCGCTGCCACCTTGTTCGCCTCGCTGTCGAGCAGTGCGTAGGTGACGTTCTCGCCCTCATAGGTCAGCGCGACACGGTCGGGAACGACCGCAGCCACCGTTTCGAAGACGTCCGCCAGATTGAACTGCACAATCACTCCCCGTAGACCATCGGCATCGACTACACACCGCAATGAACACGTTCTACTTCTTGGCCGACGCTGACATAGCCAGACCGTGATGAGCTCGTCATAGACGTCAGCAGTCAGTGACGCCAATGGTAGAACAGGTTACAAATCAGTGGTGCCGTATCGGCGTACCCGGCATAGCGGCGCCGCGTGGACGGTGAGGCAAGACGGGCCGTACACCACCACGTCCGCAGCTGCCGGCGCCAGGATCACCGGGAGGTTCGGATGACCGGGATGCCGGCCGGGGCGCCGTCGCCGATCAGGTGATCCAGCGCCGCGAGGTCGACGTGTTGCTCGATGAGGTCGGCGAGTAGATCGAGTTGCGCGGACCTGACGGCCGCGACCGAGGTGTCGGGGGCGACGGTGAAGCCGGTGCGCCCGGCTCGGGCGGCGACTTCGGTGAGCCAGGTGCGGCGGAAATCGTCGGATTCGAGAAGACCGTGGACGTGAGTGCCCCAGACGGCTTCT
Organism: Nocardia sp. NPDC058633; assembly: GCF_042717045.1. Lineage (NCBI taxonomy): Bacteria > Bacillati > Actinomycetota > Actinomycetes > Mycobacteriales > Nocardiaceae > Nocardia > Nocardia sp. NPDC058633. The sequence goes on along the minus strand of NZ_JBHXRA010000007.1, from coordinate 82,248 downwards.
CGCACACTGCCTTCAGGTGTGCCCTCGACGGTCAGCCAGGGGGGGTCGGCGGTGCGGGTGACTCTGCCGTGATGGATCTCGTAGCCGTGCACGGCAATCGAGCCCGCGGCACCGGTGACCTGACGGGCGATTTTGGGGTCCGCGAACTCGATGTCGAGCTCGAGCAGTCCGAGGCCGTCCGCCACAGCCGGGCGCGCGGTCGTCGGCGTCTCGATGTCGGCGTGATCCGGTGTCGACCTGGGCGCCGGTGCTTGCGCGGCCCTGTGCTCGATACCGTCGACGATGCGTCGGCCGAGCATCTGGTAGCCGCCGCAGATGCCGAGGACGGGGCGGCCCGCCGCGGCGCGGGAGCGGAGGGCTTCGCCTATTCCGTTGGCGCGCAACCACTCCAGATCCGAGATGGTCGCTTTCGAACCCGGCACGACGACGAGGTCGGCGGTGGCCAGTTGGTGGGGACTGTCTGCCCAGCGAACCGCGACGCCGGGTTCGCAGGCGAGGGCTTCGATGTCGGTGGAGTTGGAGATTCGAGGCAGGCGGATGGCGGCCACGGTGAGCCAATCGGTGCCGTGGGGTGGGCCGGGTCGGCCGACCGGGGCACCGGAGATGGTGCCGAGGGAGTCTTCGGCGTCGAGCCAGAGGTCCTCGGCGAACGGCAGGACGCCGAGGGTGGGGCGGCCGGTCAGGGTGGCGAGCTGGTCGAGGCCGGGTTGCAGCAAGGACACGTCGCCGCGGAACTTGTTGATGATGAAGCCCGAGATCAGTTGCTGGTCTTCGGGTGCCAGGACCGCGACGGTGCCGAACAGGTGAGCGAGAACGCCACCTCGATCGATATCGCCGACCACCAGGACCGGAATATCGGCGGCGCGTGCCAACCCCATGTTCGCGAGATCGGTGGCCCGTAGATTGATTTCGGCCGGTGATCCCGCCCCCTCACAGATCACCACGTCGAATTCGTCACGTAACGAGGCCAATTCGGCCGCGACGACTTCGCGCAACTCCTGCCGTCGGGTGAAATAGTCACGCGCGCCGACAGTGCCGACAGCCTTGCCGCGAACCACCAACTGCGAACGCCGATCACTGCCGGGCTTCAACAGCACCGGATTGAACCGCACGCTCGGCTCCAGACCACACGCCCGCGCCTGCAACGCCTGCGCACGCCCGATCTCCCCGCCGTCGAGCGTGACGACCGAGTTGTTCGACATGTTCTGCGCCTTGAACGGCGCCACCCGCACCCCACGCCGCGCCAGCATGCGGCAGATACCCGCCACCACAACGCTTTTCCCGGCGTCGGAAGTCGTACCCGCGACGAGCAGCGCCCCGCGCAGCGCCACCTCATCTGCCGTATCAGCGCGAGCGCCGGCCGGATTCACGGCAGGGTCAGGATTTCCGCGCCTGTCTCGGTGACGACCAGGGTGTGCTCGAACTGAGCCGTCCACTTGCGGTCCTGGGTGACCACGGTCCAGCCGTCGTCCCAGATGTCGTAGTCGATGCCGCCGAGGTTGATCATCGGCTCGATCGTGAAGGTCATGCCGGGCTCGATCACCGATTCGATGTTGGGCTGGTCGTAGTGCAGCACCACCAGGCCGCTGTGGAAGGTGGGGCCGACGCCGTGGCCGGTGAAGTCGCGCACGACGCCGTAGCCGAAGCGGTTGGCGTAGGCCTCGATGACGCGACCGACCACGTTCAGCGCGCGACCCGGTTTGACGGCCTTGATCGCCCGGTGGGTGGCCTCTTCGGTGCGCTCGACGAGCAGGCGCACCTCCTCGTCGACGTCGCCGGCGAGGAAGGTCTTGTTGGTGTCGCCGTGCACGCCGTGGATGAAGGCGGTGACGTCGATATTGACGATGTCACCGTCTTCGACCACCGTCGAGTCGGGGATGCCGTGGCAGATGACCTCGTTGAGCGAGGTGCAGCAGGACTTGGGAAAACCCTTGTAGCCCAGCGTGGAGGGGTAGGCGCCGTGGTCGCACATGTACTCGTGGGCGATCCGGTCGAGCTCGTCGGTGGTGACGCCGGGCACCACGGCCTTGCCCGCTTCTTCGAGCGCCTGCGCCGCGATCTTGCCCGCGATCCGCATCTTCTCGATGGTCTCGGCGGTCTGCACCCAGGGCTCGTTGCCCTCGTTCGCGGTCTTCTTCCACACGTATTCGGGCCGCTCGATGGAGCGGGGAACGTCCCGGATCGGCGACTGGGTACCGGGAACTAGTGGCTGACGGGTGCGCACGGACATAAGGGCAGTGTATCTATGCGCGCTTCCGACGGTACCTCCCCGCCCGTGCTCTCGGCGGGCATCGCGCACGCCGGGGATGGGCTGTGCGTCAGACCACGGGCTCCAAACGAACGATGATGCCTTTCGACGTCGGCGTATTGCTGATGTCGGCCACGCTGTCGAGCGGGACCAGCACGTTGGTCTCCGGGTAGTACGCGGCCGCCGACCCACGACTGGCCGGGTAGCCGACGGCGACGAACTTCTCCGCCCTCCGCTCGGTGCCGTCGTGCCAGATGCTGACGATGTCGACCACATCCCCGTCGGCGATCCCCCGCTCGGCGAGGTCGTCGGGATGCACCAGCACCACCCGTCGCGCGTGGTGGATCCCCCGGTAGCGATCGTTGGCCGCGTACGGAACGGTGTTCCACTGATCGTGGGACCGAAGCGACTGCAGCACGAGATATCCCGGCGGTGCCTCGATCATGTCGAAGTCGTTACGGGTGAACTCCGCCTTGCCGCTGGCCGTGCGATAGATGCCCTCGTTGACCGGATTGACCAGCAGCATCCCGCCCGGTTCGGCGATGCGCTCGTTGAAGTTCGCGAAGCCGGGCACGACCCGGGAGATGTGCTCGCGCACGACGGCGTAGTCGGCGACGAACTCCTCCCAGGCGATCGAGGATCGCGGCCCCAGCGTGCTGCGGGCGAGCCGGGAGATGATCGCCACCTCGCTCAGCAGATCGGGTGAGGCCGGGTCGAGACGCCCGCGCGAGGCGCGGACTTCGCTCATCGAATCCTCGACGGTGCAGAACTGCTCGCCGGTGGCCTGGATATCGCGGTCGCTGCGGCCCAGGGTCGGCAGGATCAGTGCCGTCTCGCCGCAGACCGTGTGGGAGCGGTTGAGTTTGGTGGAGATCTGCACCGTCAGCGAACACCGGCGTAGCGCCGCCTCGGTGACCTCGCTGTCGGGCGTGGCACGCACGAAATTGCCCGCGACACCGACGAATACCTTCGCCGTGCCGTCACGCATGGCCCGAATGGCGTCGACCGTGTTCAGCCCGTGCGCGGCGGGCGGGGTGAAATCGAATTCCTTGCCGAGGGCGTCCATGAACGACTGCGGCATCCGCTCCCAGATGCCCATCGTGCGGTCGCCCTGTACGTTGCTGTGCCCCCGGACCGGGCACACACCGGCACCCCGGCGACCGAGGTTGCCACGCAGCAGCAGGAAGTCGACGATCTCGCGGATGGTCGGCACACCGTGTTTGTGCTGAGTCAAGCCCATCGCCCAGCACACGATGACCTTCTCGCTGCCGAGCACCAGCTGGTGCACGGCCTCGATCTCCTCGCGCGTCAGCCCGGTCGCGGTGAGCGCGTGGTCCCAGCTCATCTTCCTGGCGTGCTCGGCGAAAGCGTCGAAGCCGGTGGTCTGCGCGGCGATGAAGTCGTGGTCGAGCACCGTGCCCGGGGCCGCGTCCTCGGCGTCGAGGAGCAGCTTGTTCAGCATCTGGAACAGGGCGAGGTCGCCGCCGGGGCGGATCTTGAGGAAGATGTCGGCGATCTCGGTGCCGCGTCCGATCACCCCGCGCGCCTTCTGCGGGTTCTTGAACCGGATCAGCCCGGCCTCGGGCAGCGGGTTCACCGCCACGATCCTGCCGCCGTTGCGATTGGTCCGCTCCAGCGCCGTCAGCATTCGCGGATGGTTCGTGCCGGGGTTCTGTCCGACGACGAAGATCAGGTCGGCTTCGTAGATGTCGTCGAGCGAGACGGTGCCCTTGCCGACACCGATCGTCTGGTTCAACGCCGAACCGCTGGACTCGTGGCACATGTTCGAGCAGTCGGGCAGGTTGTTGGTGCCATAGGAGCGGGCGAACAGTTGCAGCAGGAAGGCGGCCTCGTTGTTGAGCCGCCCCGAGGTATAGAACAGCGCCTCGTCGGGGCTTGCCAGACCGCGCAGCTCCCGTGCCATCAGGTCGAAGGCGTCGTCCCAGGCGATGGGCTCGTAGTGGGTGGCACCGGGGCGCTTGACCATCGGCTCGGTGAGCCTGCCCTGCTGGTTGAGCCAGTAGTCCGACATGGTGTCGAGCTCGGCGACGGGATGCTCGGCGAAGAACTGCCTGGTGACGCGGCGGGTGGTGGCCTCGTCGTTGATGTGCTTGGCGCCGTTTTCGCAGTACTCGTTGAGGTGCCGGTCCTTGGGCTCGGGCCACGCGCAGCCCGGACAGTCGAAGCCCTTGGTCTGATTGATGTTGAGCAAGGTGAGCGCGGTGCGAATCGGGGAGTTCTGCGACAGCGAGTACTCGATCGCGTGCACCACGGCGGGAACGCCGACCGCCCAGGTCTTGGGCGGGGTCACGCTCAGATCGTCGTCCGGGTCCTCGATCGAGGTCATGTCTTCCGCTTCTTCTCAGTTCCGCGACACCGCGCGCCGACATCTGTGACAAAGGCTTCTCACATTGTCCGCCCTTGTCAACGCGGGGAGCCCGATCACCGGGTGGATCTCGGCTCTCGGGCTCCCCTCGCCAGACGACGACTCAGTCCTGTGGCGGCTCGAACACGCTGCTGCCGTATACGTCCTGCGCGGTGAGCGTGATGAGGTCGCACTTGCCCAGCGGCCGGTCGAGTGCGACCAACCTGTGGGCCTGGCGCAGGCGACAGCGTTCGATGGCGTTGCGCACGCTGCGCGCGTTCGAGAACCTGGGCCGTTGCATGCGCAACGTCAGATAGTCGGCGAACGCCTTGTGCGCCTCGTCGTCGAAGGCGAATCCTTCCGACTCCACCATCAGGCCCGCGATCTGGGTGAGCTCGGCGTGGTCGTAGTCGTCGAAGGTGAGGTGGTGCGGTACCCGCGAACTCAGGCCGGGATTGGCGGAGAAGAAGGTCGCCATCCGATCGGAGTACCCGGCGAAGATCACCACCAGGTCGCCGCGCTCGTTCTCCATCTCGGTGAGCAGGATCTCGATCACCTCCTGCCCGTAGTCGCGCTCGTTCTCCGGCCGGAACAGGTAATAGGCCTCGTCGATGAACAGCACTCCCCCGGCCGCGCGGGCGATCGCCTCCTTGGTCTTGGGCGCGGTGTGGCCGATGAACTGGCCGACCAGGTCGTCGCGGGTGACGGTGTGCACGCGCGGCGCCCTGATGTAGCCGAGCGCGTGCAGGATCGCCGCCATCCGCAGCGCGACCGTGGTCTTGCCGGTACCGGGACCGCCGGTGAAACTCATGTGCAGGGTGGGTCGCGTGGTGGTGAGTCCGAACCGGCGCCGTGCCCGGTCGACCTGGAGCAGCGAGGCGATCTCGCGGACCCGGCGCTTGACCGAGGCGAGCCCGACCAGCTCGGCGTCGAGTGCGGCCAGGGTGTCGCCCACCCTGGCCGCGGCCTCGTCGGCCGAGAGATCGAGCACCTCGTCGTCGCCGAGGATCGCAGGTTCGCCCTGCGCGGCCTCGTCGACGGCCGTGAGCGCCGGACCGTTCGCCGACGGCCGGTGGAACCCGAATCCCTTTGGTGTGTCCATCAGTTCACTCGCCCGCGTACCGATCGCCGGCCGGGCGGGTGGTGGCGTAGGACTTCACCGAGTACCGCTGGGTGCGGTCGGGGCCCTCGACCCGTTCGAGTAGGAAACCGGGTTCTTCGGCCGGTCGCTGGACGAGAAACGACATCGCGGTGGACTGTCTGCCCAAGCTCGCGTCGTAGGCCATCAACCGGATGTAGTGCTGGGGGAAGGTGGACCGGCAGTCGTTGAGCTGGGCGAGCACCCCGTCGGGTTCGGCCAGGTCGAACATCGGCAGCCCCCACATCTCCCAGTAGACATTGCGCGGGTGCGGGTCGTCGGTGTACTCCAGCGATACCGGCCAGCCGTGGTCGAGGGCGTACTTCACCTGGGCCGCGATCTCGTCGTCGGTGAGATCGGGCAGGTAGGAGTAGGTGCCGTAGCGAAGTTTCATCAGGTGCTCCTAAACGGTGATCAGATCGAGGGCACCGGCGTCGCCACCACGTCGGGTGCGTCGGTGCTGGTGTAGTCGAAAGTGACGTCGCCCCAGGTGTTCAGGGCCGCTTCCAGTGGTGTGCAGTGCTTGGCGGCCCTGCGCAGCACATCGGGTCCTTCGATCAGCAGGTCGCGACCTTCGTTGCGCGCCTTCACCACTGCCTCGAGCGCCACCCGGTTCGCTTCGGCGCCTGCCGCGATGCCGTACGGGTGACCGATCGTGCCGCCACCGAACTGCAGGATCACGTCGTCGCCGAAAAGGTCGAGCAGCTGGTGCATCTGGCCGGCGTGGATGCCACCGGAGGCCACCGGCATGACGCCGGGCATCGAGATCCAGTCCTGGTCGAAGAAGATGCCGTTGCCCGGATTCGTGGCGACGGTGTTCTCGCGCAACGAGTCATAGAACCCACGCGTGGTGGCCGGATCGCCTTCGAGCTTGCCGACGACGGTCCCCGCGTGCACGTGGTCGACGCCCATCAGCCTGCACCACTTCGCGATCACCCGGAAGCTCACGCCGTGTGTCTTCTGCCGCGTGTAGGTCGAGTGCCCGGCGCGGTGCAGGTGCAACAGGACGCCGTTCTCCCGGGCCCAGTGCGCCATCGACTGGATCGCGGTGTAGCCGATGGTGAGGTCGATCATCACCACCACGCTGCCGATTTCCTTGGCGAAGTTCGCCCGCCGGTACATCTCCTCCATCGTGCCCGCGGTGACATTGAGGTAATGGCCCTTGATCTCGCCGGTTTCGGCCATCGCCCGGTTCACCCCCTCCATCGCGTAGAGGAAGCGGTCGCGCCAGCGCATGAAGGGCTGGGAGTTGATGTTCTCGTCGTCCTTGGTGAAGTCGAGCCCACCGCGACAGGCCTCGTACACGACGCGCCCGTAGTTGCGGGCCGACAGGCCGAGCTTGGGTTTGATGGTGGCCCCGAGCAGCGGGCGACCGTACTTGTTGAGCATCTCCCGTTCCATGACGATGCCGTGTGCCGGGCCCTGAAAGGTCTTGGTGTAGGCCACGGGGATGCGCATGTCTTCCAGGCGCAGGGCCTTGAGCGGCTTGAAGCCGAAGACGTTGCCGATGATCGAGGAGGTGAGGTTGGCGATGGAGCCTTCCTCGAAGAGGTCGATGTCATAGGCGATGTAGGCGAAGTACTCGCCGGGCCTGCCTGGAACCTCGTCGACCCGGTACGCCTTGGCCTGGTAGTGGCTGTTGGCGGTGAGGCGGTCGGTCCACACGACAGTCCAGGTGGCGGTGGACGATTCACCGGCGACGGCGGCCGCGGCCTCGATCGGATCGACGCCTTGCTGCGGGGTGACCCGGAAGACGGCGAGCACGTCGGTGTCCTTGGGCACGTAATCGGGGTTCCAGTAACCCATTCCGGCGTAACTCTGAACACCCGGATCCCAACGCTCTTTGGTCGCCGCGCCGTCGTTGTCGATCGTCGTCATCGCCGTTCCTTTCGGGTCACGCCTGGAGAAGCACTCTCAGTGTGTGGGCGCGGACTGTTCAGCGACAATGGAAACTTCGCAGCGCATTGTTAAGACATAATTGAACGATGTTCGCCAGCCCCGACCTGCCCGCCGCCGCCACGTGGGGCCGGTTGCGCACCTTTCTCGCCGTGTACGAGACCGGCAGTGTGCGTGCCGCGGCCCAAACATTGCACGTGACACCCCCGGCGGTCTCGGCAGCGGTCGCCGCGCTGGAAACAGCTTTGGGCACAACCCTTTTCGGCAAGTCCGGGCGTGGGATCGTGGCTACCGACTCCGGTGAGATCTTCGCCGGGTACGTGCGCAGACTGCTCGGGTTGCTCGCCGAGGCGGCGGGGGCGGTCCACGATGCCGACCGCGGGCGGGTGCGGATCGGCGCGGTCGCGACAGCCAGCGAATACGTGCTGCCGGTGTTGATGGCCACGTTCGCGCAGGCCCATCCGCACGTGGAATTGTCGCTGTCGGTGCTCACGCGCGGCGAACTGTTCGCCCGGGCCGCCGACCACGTCTTCGACATCGCGCTGGCCGGTCGACCACCGCGCGGGTCCGGCCTGGTCACCGCGGCCCGGCGGGCCAACCGACTGCTGCTCGTCGGGCGGCCCGGACTGGTCGACGATCCGCTCACCACACCGTGGCTGCTCACCGGGATCGGCTCCGGCACCCGCGACACCACGCTGTCGTTGCTGAGCCGGTTGCAGGCAGCGCCGCCGCTGCTCACACTCGGGACGTCGGGCGCCGCGGTGGCCGCCGCCCGGGAAGGGCTCGGGGTCACCCTGGTGCACGAGGAAGCGGCGCGCGAGCAACTCGCTTCGGGGGAACTGGTCTCCTACGGCGTGCCGGGTACACCGCTGGACAGGCCGTGGCACGTCTGCACCACGCCCGAACCGACCTCGGCGACCCGATTGTTCGTGGCCCACCTGTGCGATCCGGACCAGGTGGGCGCGGCCGCATTTCACACCCGAACTCGCCCGAAGGGGTGAGGACAGCGAGTACGCGGCGCTCGCATGCTGATCGTCATGACGACACTCCCCGCCACCGCCCTCGCCGATATCGCCACCCAGCTGACCAGCGGCGGCCGCGGCATTCTCGCCGCCGACGAGTCGATCAAAACCATGTCCGCGCGCCTGGAACAGGAAGGGGTCGCCGCGAGCGCGACCACCCGTCGCGACTATCGAGAACTGCTTCTCACCACCGACGGGCTACGAGAGCGGATCAGCGGAATCATTCTGTGCGACGAGACATTCGGCCAGGATCTCACCGACGGACGGCCCTTCCCGATCGCGGCGCACGAACTCGACATCCTGCCCGGAATCAAGGTCGACACCGGCACCACGGCGCTGCCCGGCCAGGGTGGCGCGCTGATCACCGAGGGCCTCGACGGGCTCGGCGCGCGACTGGCCTCCTACGCCGATCGCGGTGCCGCGTTCGCCAAGTGGCGTGCGGTGTTCGACGTGCACACGATCACCCCCTACTCCGCCGGCGCCAACGGGCACGCGCTGGCCCGCTACGCCGCGTTGTGCCAGCAACACGGCATAGTCCCGATCGTGGAGCCCGAGGTGCTGTGCACCGGCGACCACGACCTGGCGGCCTCGGCGCGGGCGACGCGACTGGCCCTGAGCGCGGTGTTCACCGAGCTCGTCGACGCGGGAGTGGATCTCACCGGCATCGTGCTCAAGCCGAACTTCGTCACCGCGGGCCTGGACGCCGCACCCAGCGCACCCGCCGAGGTCGCGGCCGCCACCTTCGCGGTGCTGCGTGAGCTGGTGCCCGCCGAGGTCGCGGGGATCGCGTTCCTGTCCGGTGGACATCCCACCTCGCGGGTGTGCGAATTCCTGAGCGAACTCACCACCATCGACGAGCGCCCGTGGCCTGTGACATTCTCCTTCGGACGCGCACTCGTGAGCGCGGCCCTGCACACTTGGGGTGGATCAGCTTCCGAAGTTCGCGCAGCACAACAGGTTCTGCTCCAGAACTGCCGCGACGCCGCCGGCGCCGCCGACCACTGCGCGTAGTCGCGCCGTGCTGGGCGACGAACGGCGCGCGCGGCGGTAACGCGCAGCGGCGGCGCCCCCTGGCCGCACCGCTGCTGCGTTCGTCGCGCCGACACCGACTACTTCAGCGGCAGTTCCACCAGCAAGGTGGTGCCGCGTCCCAGCATGGATTCCACCCGCAACGAAGCTTCGATCAGAGCGCAGCGTTCGGCGATCGAGCTCAGCCCGAAATGTTGTTCACCGTCGGCGTCGCCGGCCCGATTCGCCCGCCGCGACGCCGGGTCGAAACCCTCACCGTCGTCGGAACATCCGAGGATGACCGAGTCACCGACCCTGCGCAGTGACAGCACGATTCGTTGCGCCCCGGCATGTTTCACGGCATTGCCGAGAGATTCCTGGGCGATCCGGTACAGGGTGGCGGCGGCGTGGTCGGGGATGTCGTCGATGGCGGCGGCGTGGTCGACGAGGAATTCGATCGTCGGCGGCCCGTCGCCGCTCACCGTGCGCACCAAGGATTCGATCGCGGCGACCAGGCCGAGGTCGTCGAGGACGAGGCTGTGCAGGCCCGAGATCGCCGCCCTGGTCTCGTTGTAGGCGAAATCGGCCAGCTCGCGCGCGCTGACGAGTTCGGCGCGGGCCCTGGCGAGGTCGCGCTGGCTGGCCTCGTCGGTCGCGTCCACGTGGGCGGCGAGTTCGGAAACGGTGAGGTCGGCCGCCGAGAGATGAAACGACATCGAGGCCAACGCGGTGGTGACGCCGTCGTGCAGGTCGAAGGCGATTCGCCGGCGCTCGGCTTCCTGGGCGGTGATCGCCTGCTCGACCAGGCGGTCCCGCTCGCTGCGTTGCCGGTCGACCGTGCGGAACAGGCGCTGCGCGTGCAACCACAGGCCGAGCACGGCGGCGTATTGCTGTGCACCGTCGAGGTCGTGTTGCGCGAACGGGTCACGGGTGCCGCGGTGCACGGCCAGCACACCGACCACGTCGCCTTCCAAGCCTGGCAGCGGCAGGCACATTCGGGCTACAGTCTGCTGCGGTTCGAGGCGTAACAGCCTGCGGTGCAGCGCATTACGTGGTGAGTCGCACGCAAGCAGCACCGGCTTGCGGGTGCGCGCCACCAGACCGGTCACGCCGAAACCCACCTGCAGGCGCAACGAGCTCGCCGAGGGATGCGCGGGCCACATGTCGAAGATGCTCAGATCCTGGCCGTCGACGGCGTAGAGGAGCACACCGTCGGCACCGAGCAGTGGACCGAGCTCGGCCGCCGTGGGTATCGCGCCGCCCGCGTTGCTCATCGAAACAACCCCTCCCGCAACGCGACTGCGATCGCCGCACTCCGATCCGACACCCCCAGCTTGCGATACAGCCCGCGAATGTGGGTCTTCACGGTGTCCTCGCTGACCACGAGCTTGCTCGCGACGGCCCGGTTGGAATGCCCGGAGACCATCAGCCCCAACACTTCCGATTCGCGCTGGGTCAACCCGAGGTGCGCGCCGGACCAGAACTGCCCCGCGCTGAGCCGGGCGGCGGCCAGGGCCACCCGGCCCGCCAGCGCGGCGTCGACCACCGTCTCACCCTCGCGCACCCGGCACAGCTGGGCGACGAGTTCGCGCCCGTCGACCCGTTTGAGGATGTAGCCCGACGCCCCGACGCGCAGCGCCTGGTACAGGTAGTGCTCGTCGTCGTAGACCGTGAGCAGCACTACTTTGGTGTCGGGGTATTGCAGGGTGATCTGGCGGCACAGATCCAGGCCGCTGGCCTTGCCTATCCGCACGTCGCACAGGACGATGTCGGGCTGCTGTTCGGCCACCATCCGCAGCGCGGCGGTGTCGGTGGTGGACTGGCCGACTATCACGACTTCGTCGGGGAAGTGTCCGAGCATGGCGTCGAGCCCGTGCAGCACCATCTCGTGATCGTCGACGAGGACAAGCTTCAGCGGGGTCGGAGGTAACTCCGGCATCCTTCCACCCTACGGCGGGCGGCATCCCGGCTACGGGCATTGACGAGATCTCACCCCGGCCTCCACCCCCGAGGGGGAGTGCGGCGGGGGCGCCGATGGGGTCCGATGAACGCACCTGATCAGAAAGGCGCGCCATGCCGGAGTTCTCAGTTCGTCGGCCGCTCATAGTGCCGTCGGTGCTGCCCGCCGATTTCGCCTGTCTCGGCGAGGAAGTGCGCGATCTGTGCGCGGCGGGCGTCGACCGGATCCAGTGGGACGTGATGGACGGAGTGTTCGTCCCCAACCTCACCTTCGGTCCCGATGTCATCGCCTCGGCGCGTTCGCACAGCACCGTCGGGTTCGAAGCGCACCTGATGGTGGTGAACCCCGATGCGCTGCTCACCGACTACATCGACGCGGGATGCGAGCTGATCATCGTGCACGCCGAAGCCTGTACTCACCTGCATCGCACGCTCACACGCATCCGCGAACTCGGGGCGCGCAGCGGTGTCGCGCTGAACCCGCACACCCCCGCCGAGGTTGTCGCCCACGTGCTGGCCGAAACCGATCTGGTGCTGGCGATGACGGTGAATCCGGGCTTCGGTGGGCAGGCCTACATTCCGGCCGTGGAGCCGAAGATCGCGCGATTGCGCCGGATGATCCACGAGTCGGGGCGGCCCATCGAACTCGAGGTGGACGGCGGGATCACGGCCGACACGATCGGTGGGGCGGCCGCCGCGGGCGCCGATGTCTTCATCTCGGGATCGTGGATGTACGGCTGTCCCGAGGGCAAAGCGGCCGCGGTCGAGCAGTTGCGCGACGCCGCCACCTTCGAGCGAGAGGCTGCCCGATGACCGAGATCGCGCAACCGACGTTCGTGCCGTCGGTGGAGACCGACCGACTCGCGGTCGACACCCTGCGTTTCCTGGCGGCCGACATGGTGGAAGCCGCACAGTCGGGCCATCCCGGCATGCCGATGGGGGCGGCGCCGATGGCGTGGACGCTGTGGAGTCGGCATCTGCGCCATGATCCGGCCGATCCCGAGTGGGCTGATCGGGACCGGTTCGTGCTCTCGGCCGGACACGGCTGCGCGCTGCTGTACGGGCTGTTGCACCTGTTCGGATACGACCTGCCGGTGGAGGAGTTGCGGCGGTTCCGCCAGTGGGGGTCGCGGACGCCGGGGCATCCCGAGTTCGGTGCCACACCCGGTGTGGAGTGCACCACCGGACCGCTGGGCCAGGGGCTGGCGATGGCGGTGGGGATGGCGCTGGCCGAACGGATGACCGCCGCCCGGTATCCGGAGATCACCGGGCATCGCACGTACGCGATCGTCGGCGACGGGTGCTTGATGGAAGGTGTCAGCCACGAAGTCGCCTCGTTCGCGGGACATGCGGAGCTCGGCGGGTTGATCGTGCTCTGGGACGACAACGAGATCACCATCGACGGCGCGGTCGAGCGTTCGTGTAGTGACGATCAGGTGGCGCGGTTCGCGGCCTACGGGTGGCACACCGAGGTGGTGGCCGACGGGACCGATGTCGAGGCGATCGATGCCGCGCTGACCCGCGCGAAAGTGGATTCCCGGCCCAGCTTTCTCGCGGTCCGCACGGTGATCGGTCATGGCGCTCCCGGTATCGCAGGCACCTCCGATGCCCATGGTTCACCGCTGGGGGCCGAGCGTTTGGCACAGGCCAAAGAGCACGCGGGCTGGACACTCGCGCCGTTCGCTGTGCCGGACCAGGTCGCGGTGACGTGTGCGGTGCTGGCGGCGATCGGTGGCGATCAGCACGAGCGCTGGCTCGCGGAGTTCGCCGCGTTCGACACCGTCGCGCCCGAGCGTGCCGCCGAGTTCCGGCGCACACGGGCGCGACTGCTGCCCACCGATCTACTGTCGGCGCTGGAGTCCGTTGCGGCGCAAGCACCACGTGCCACCCGGCAGTCCTCGCAGGCGTGCCTGACCGCGGCGCGGTCGACGATGCCGGAGTTGGTGGGCGGGTCTGCCGACCTCGCCGGGTCGACCGGCACCGTCTGTGGCGAGGTGGTGACCCGCGACGACTTCACCGCGAGCGCTGTCGCTTTCGGCATTCGTGAGTTCGGGATGGCGGCCATCCTGAACGGGATGAGCCTGCACGGTGGGTTCCGGGTCTTCGGCAGTACGTTCCTGGTGTTCGCCGACTATCTGCGGCCCGCGCTGCGCTTGTCGGCGCTGATGGGGCAGCCGGTGATCTATTTGCTGACCCATGACTCGATCGCGGTCGGCGAGGACGGGCCGACCCACCAGCCGGTCGAGCACATCGAGTCGCTGCGGGTGATCCCGGGGGTGCAGGTGTTGCGCCCAGCGAACGATGTGGAGACCGCGCTCGCTTGGGAACTCGCGCTGACCCGCGTCGACGGTCCTACCGCACTGATTCTGTCCCGGCAATCGCTGCCCCAGCTGGACTGTGCGATGGGTGCCGAAGGCGCGCGAATCGTCGGGAGTGCCGGCGCTACGGCCGGGCTCTCCCCTGCGGCGCGGGCACTCGGCGCACCCGCCTCCGAACCGTCCGCCACTGCGCGCCCGATCGAGATCGTCTCCACCGGTTCAGAAGTCGCGCTGGCGGTGGCTACCGCCGACCAGCTTCGAGCCCGAGGCCATGAGGTGCGGGTGGTGTCGGCACTGGATCGTTCGCTGTTCACCGCGGACGCTTCGGCGCTCACCGTCAGCATCGAAGCGGGCAGTACCGCGGGCTGGGCGGGGCTGGTCGACCTGGCGATCGGCATCGACGACTTCGGGCACAGCGCTCCGGGCGATCGGGTCATGGCCGAGCACGGGTTCACCGTGGCCGCCGTGCTCGACCGGATCCGCGAACACCTCGACGAGCCACGATGACCGCGCTGCGCGCAGTGATCTTCGATGTCGACGGCACCCTCGTCGACAGCGAACGTGACGGTCATCGGGTGGCCTTCAATGCGGCCTTCGCCGAGGCGGGGCTCCCCGACCGCTGGGAGGTGCAGGAGTACGGCGAGCTGCTGAAGATCGCCGGCGGCGCGCAACGGCTGGCGTACTGGTTCGAACAACACGGCACGGCCACCGGGCAAGCCCGCGAGCTCGCACAACAGTTGCACCGCAGCAAAACCCGGATCATGCGCCAGATGGCCACGGACGGGCACATCCGGGCCCGGCCGGGCGCACGGGAGCTGATCGAGCTGCTCCAGTCGCGCGGTATTCGGTTGCACGTGGCGACCACCGGCACCCGCGCCTGGGTCGAGCCGCTGTTGCGGCACGCCTTCGGTGATCCGTTCGACACCGTGACCACCGGCACGGAGGTGCCCGTCTTGAAACCGAGCCCCGCGGTGTACCTGGACGTGCTGATCCAGACCGGCTTGTCCGCTGATCAGGCAGTGGCCGTGGAGGATTCGGCGAACGGCGTCCGAGCCGCGGTCGCCGCCGGACTGCGCTGCGTGGCCGCGCAGAACGCCTACACACGCGCCGACGACCTGTCGGCGGCGGTGCTCGTCGCCGACGGGCTCGACGACCCGGAGCTGGTGACCTGGTTCGGCGACCACCTCGTGTGAGGTGGTCGCCGAACCCGACTCAGCGTGTGCGGCCCCGACGTTCCATGAGCCGCAGCAACATCGGGGTGAAGATCAGCTGCATCGCCAGGTCCATCTTCCCGCCCGGGCACACGATCGTGTTCGAGCGGGACATGAACGAGTCGTGCAGCATCGACAGCAGATAGGGGAAGTCGATGCCGTGCGGGTCGGCGAACCGGATCACCAGCATCGATTCGTCCGGCGTCGGAATCGTGCGGGCGACGAACGGATTCGAGGTGTCCACCACCGGCACCCGCTGGAAGTTCACGTGCGTGCGGGAGAACTGCGGGCACATGAAGTTCACATAGTCGTGCATGCGGCGCAGGATCGTCTCCGTCACCGCCTCGGTGGAGTAGCCGCGCTTGTCCTTGTCGCGGTGTAATTTCTGGGCCCACTCGAGGTTGATCACCGGCACCACCCCGATGAGCAGATCCGCGTACTGCGCCACGTCGACCTGCTCGTCGGCCACCGCACCGTGCAAGCCCTCGTAGAACAGCAGGTCGGTTCCGGGACGAATGTCCTCCCACGGGGTGAACGTGCCGGGATCCTGGTCGTAGGGCGCGGCTTCCTCCTTGTCGTGCAGGTACTTGCGCACTCGCCCGGTGCCGTTCTCCCCGTACCCGCGAAACAGCTTCTCCAGCTCTTCGAACAGATTGGCCTCGGGCCCGAAATGACTGAAGGTGTGGTCGCCCTCGGACAGTGCCCGCGCCAGTTCCTCCTTCATTCCCACGCGGTCGAACTTGTGGAAGCTGTCGCCCTCGACGTACGCGGCGTCGATGCCCTCCCTGCGAAAGATCTGATCGAAGGTACGCATCACCGATGTTGTTCCGGCACCGGATGATCCGGTGATCGCGACGACTGGGTGCTTGGCGGACATGGCTCTCCTTCTCAGATGGTGGAACGGTAGAGACCGCGTAGACCGAACAGCGGACTCCACTGCCCGTCGGGCTCCTCGGCCGCTTCGGCGTGGTAATCCACGATGCGAGCCACCTCGTCGCGGGAACCGAAGATGAACGCGATCCGCTGGTGCAGCTCGGTGGGGGCGACCTCGAGAATCCGCTCGCGGCCGGTGGAGGCGAGCCCGCCGGCCTGCTCGATCAGGAAGGCGATGGGATTGGCCTCGTAGAGCAGCCGCAACCTGCCCGCTGTGGCTGGATCCTTCGAATCGCGCGGGTACAGGAACACCCCGCCGCGGGTCAGGATCCGATGGGTTTCGACCACCAGCGACGCCACCCAGCGCATATTGAAGTCCTTCTCGCGCGGGCCCGTCGCGCCCGCCAGACATTCGTCGATGTAGCGGCGCACGGCCGGTTCCCAGAAGCGACGATTGGAGCTGTTCACCGCGTATTCGGAGGTGGACTCGGACAATCGCAGGTTCTGCCCGGTCAGGAAGAACTCGCCGAGCTCGGGATCGAGCGTGAACGCGTGCACGCCGGTGCCGACGGTGAGCACCACTTGCGTGGCGGGACCGTAGATCGCGTAGCCCGCGGCGACCTGGTCGGTGCCGGGCTGCAGAAAATCGCCCCGGGCTGCGTGTGCGCCGGGCGTCGGTGCGCGCAGGATCGAGAAGATGCTGCCCACAGCGACATTCACGTCGATGTTGGACGAGCCGTCCAGCGGATCGAAGGCGAGCAGGTACTTCCCGCGCGGATAGTGGGGCGGGATCGGGTAGGGATCGTCGAGTTCCTCCGACACCATGCCCGCCAGCTGCCCGCCCCATTCGTTGGCGCGCAGAAACAGGTCGTTGGCGACCACGTCGAGCTTCTGCTGTTGCTCGCCCTGCACGTTCACCACCCCGGCGCCGCCGAGGACACCGGTGAGCGCGCCCGAGGCGATGCGCTTGGAGATCGCCTTGCAGGCCAGCGCGACATCGAGGATCAGGGAATTGAGTTCACCGCTGGAATCGGGATGGCGGCGGCGCTCTTCGATGAGGAATTGGGTCAACGTCGTGCGATCGGTCAGCATCGTTCGAGGACACCACCGAACCCCCGGGTGGGCATCCACCCGGAGGGTGAATCGCGGGGGTGGTTCCCGACGATTCGCAGCTCAGAAGGCGGGAACCACCTCGGTGACCGGGGCGTCCGCGGTGCGATCGCGCCGCAGCACAGTGACACTGACGACCAGGGCCGCCGCGAGCAGTCCGGCCGCGACGGCGAAGGCCAGCCGGTAGCCGCTGGTCAGGGCGACGGCCTCGGACGCGCCCGCAACCAGTTCGGTACCGGTCCGGGCGGCGGCGAGGGTGGACAGGACCGCGACGCCGATCGCCATGCCGACCTGCTGGGTGGTGTTGAACAACCCCGAGGCCAGGCCCGCGTCGTCGGCTTCGGCGCCCGACATGCCCAGTGCGGTGAGCGCGGGCAGCACCAACCCGCCACCGGAGACCGCCACCATCACCGGCAGCACGTCGATGACGTAGCCGGCGTCGACGGGCAGCCGTGTCAGCCACGACATCCCGGCCAGCAGCAGGACCAGACCGGCGATGAGCACGGCCCGCTCGCCGAAACGGGTGATCAGGCGGGCGGAGGCGAACAGTGACACCGCGCCGATGGCGACCGCGGCGGGCAGCATGGCCAAGCCGGTCTGCGAGGCGCTGTAGCCCAGCACCTTCTGCAGGTAGAGCGCGACGATGATCTGGAAGGCGAACATGGCGGCGAGAGTGAGCATCTGCACCACATTGGCGCCGGAAACCGTGCGAGAACGCAGGATTCGCAGCGGCAACAGCGGATTCGCCACGGTGGCCTGACGGATGACGAAGGCGGCGAGCAAGGCGGCGGCCGCCGCACCGAGACCGAGCGTGTGCGCCGAGGCCCAGCCGTAACGTTCGACCTCGACAACGGTGTAGATCCCCAGCATCAGACCCGCGGTGACCAGGGCAGCGCCCGGTACATCGGCACCGGCGGACCAGCCGAGACCACGGTCGCCCGGCAGCGCTTTCCGCGCGACGAGCACGGTCACCACGCCGATCGGCACGTTGATCAAGAAGATCCAGTGCCAGTTCAAGGCGTCGGTGAGCACGCCGCCCAATACCTGCCCGATCGAGGCGCCCGCGGCACCGGTGAAGCTGAAAACACCGATGGCCGTTGCCCGTTGGC
Organism: Nocardia sp. NPDC058633; assembly: GCF_042717045.1. Taxonomy (NCBI): domain Bacteria; kingdom Bacillati; phylum Actinomycetota; class Actinomycetes; order Mycobacteriales; family Nocardiaceae; genus Nocardia; species Nocardia sp. NPDC058633. The sequence goes on along the minus strand of NZ_JBHXRA010000007.1, from coordinate 63,991 downwards.
GTGGCTCGGTGAAGATCGTCACCAGGATTCCGAGCACCACCGAGGCGGCGATCGCGCTGCCGACACCCTGCAGGAATCGCGCCGCGACCAGCACGGCGGGACCGGTGGCCACTCCTGCCAGCACCGACGCGGCGGTGAAGACGATATTGCCGACCACGAACATCGTCTTGCGACCGATCAGGTCACCGAGACGGCCAGCCAGCAGGAGCAGACCACCGAAGGCGATCAGGTAGGCGTTCACGGTCCAGCTCAGACCGGCGGGCGAGAAGCCGAGGTCTTGCTGGATCGCGGGCATGGCGACGGTCACGATGCTGCCGTCGAGGATTGTCATCAGCATCGCGGCCGACAGCACCGCGAGGGCGGTGCGCTGGGACTTCGTCATGGGTCATCTCCTGGTGAAAGCCAACAAGAGAGACCGTACTAGATAGTTCCGTAACAGACAATCTATAACGGACTATTGCCGGGCACGACGCGCCGTCGCTGTCTCGACCACCGTCGACAAATGCCCTTCCGCCAGGTGATTCAGTGCGCGCAGCAGAGATTCACGCTCGACACTCGGCAGCGAACCGAGCGCGCGCCGATGGACTCCATCGACGATTTTCGTGCTGCGCGCGGCGAGTTTCGCGCCCGCCGGAGTCACCGAGATGATGCGCGCGCGGCGGTCGGCGCTCGACGGCTTCCGCTCGGCCAGGCCCGCCTTCTCCAGCGCGTCGACGGTGACGACCATCGTCGTCTTGTCCATGTCGCCGAGCTCGGCGAGCTGGGCCTGCGTGCGTTCGGCTTCCAGTGCGTGCACCAGGACGCAATGCATGCGGGCCGTCAGGCCGATGTCGGCCAGCGCGGCCGCCATCTGCGTGCGCAGGACATGACTCGTGCGGTCGAGCAGGAAGGACAGATCGGGTTCGGTGCGCGTCGTCGCCAGAGCGGTCATACCGCTCACTATAGTTTCGTCATAGATAATCCGCATTCATCCATAACGCCGGGGAATGTTATCGGACCATGGTCCGTTTAGAGGAGAACTGCCTTCCGAAGAGAGGTTCACATGGAACTGGGGCTCACCACCTTCGCCGAGCTGTACCCCACCGGCGACCGGCCGGCGCCCACCGCTGCTCAGCGGCTGCGTCAGGTGGTCGACGAGGCCGTCGCGACCGAGGCCGCCGGACTCGATGTGTACGGCGTCGGCGAACATCATCGCCAGGATTTCGCCGCGTCCTCCCCCGCCGTCGTCCTGGCCGCCGCCGCCGCCCGGACCGAGCGCATCCAGTTGACCAGCGCGGTCACCGTGCTGAGTTCCGACGATCCGGTGCGCGTGTACCAGGACTTCGCGACGCTGGACGGGCTGTCGAACGGGCGCGCGGAGTTGATGGCCGGACGTGGATCGTTCACCGAGTCGTTCCCGCTGTTCGGCTACGACCTGGCCGACTACGACGCGCTGTTCGAGGAGAAGCTGGCACTGCTGCTGCGTGTGCGCGAGGAGGATCCGGTCACTTGGTCGGGCCGGTTCCGGGCGCCGCTGCAGGACGTGACGGTGTATCCGCGCACCGACGATCGCCCGCTGCCGGTATGGATCGCGGTCGGCGGTAGCCCCGAATCGGTGATCCGCGCCGGGCTGCTCGGCCTACCCCTTGCCATCGCGATCATCGGCGGTGAGCCCGCGCGGTTCAAACCGCTGGTGGAGCTGTATCACCGGGCACTCGCCGAAGGCGGACACGAGAGGCAACCGGTCGCGGTGCACGCGCACGGCTACGTCGCCGACACCGACGCCCGGGCTGTCGCCGAGTTCTACGCGCCGTACGCACTGGCGATGTCGGTCATCGGCCGGGAACGCGGATGGGGCCCGATGTCGCGCGAACAGTTCGACGCGATGCGCTCGCGCCGTGGCTCGCTGTTCGTCGGCGACCCCGACTCTGTGGCAGGCAAGATCGCCGAGGTCCGCGACACCCTCGACCTGGACCGTTTCATGCTGCACACCAGCGTCGGGACACTGCCGCCCGAACAGGTGCTGCACAGCATCGACCTGCTGGGCACGAAGGTGGCGCCGCACGTGCGGTGAGATTTCGTCGAACGGCGATCGGGCGGGGCTCCGATCGCCGACCGAGCCGGCGGCCTATTCGAGCGCGGGACCGCTGCCGACGGTCCGCGCCTCGCGGCGTTCTCGCCGCCGACGGAGATAGCGGCGAATCCGGCTGGCGCACTGGTAGACCACCCACAAACCGATGGCCAACAGAATCGCGGCGATCACCGCCGCCAGCACGGGAAAGAACACCGCCAGGGTGATGATCGCGCCGACGCCGAGGTCTTCGGCGGTGCTCATCGCGATATTGGTGACCGGTTCCGGGGAGGTGTTGATCGCCATCCGGGTGCCCGCTTTGACGATATGGCTGAGCAACGCGGTCGTCCCGCCGACTGCCGCGGCGAACATCGTGGGTAGCGAATCATCTTGCCCCGCAATCAGAGCCGAGACGATCGCACCCGACGCCGGTCGAACCACAGTGTGCACCGCGTCCCAGAACGAGTCCAGATAAGGGATCTTGTCCGCGACCGCCTCGATCAGGAACAACACGCCGGCGGCGACGAGCACATCGGTGCGTTGCAACCCCGGCGGCACGTCGCCGGCCCACCCGATCCGCCCGAACAGCCCCAGCAGGAACACCACCGCGTACGCGTTGATACCGCTGGCCCAGCCCGCGGTGAAGATCAAAGGGAGCACCGACACTCTCCCAGCGTAAACCGGCTCACCGACATCGAGGCGCACCCGAGGAGCAGTGGACAGGTCACCGAGTTGTCGGCTACATTCTTGTTAGTCAGCCAACTAACTTAGGAACGAACGTGATCGTAGTAACCGGAGCGACCGGAAATGTCGGACGCGCCCTCGTGCACACCCTTGCCGCAGCGGGCGAGCAGGTAGTCGCGGTGTCCCGCGGTACGACCGATCCCCCACTACCGGCCGGCGTGCGCCACCAGCGCGCCGATCTCACCGCGCCCGAAACCCACTCCCCCGCCTTCATGGGCGCGACCGCGCTGTTCCTGCACGACACCGGCACCAGTGCGCACCTGATCGATCCCCGCACCCTGCTCGAGCTCGCGAAATCCGCTGGTATCCAACGAGTTGTGCAGCTTTCGTCGCAGGGCGTCGCCACCCGCCCCGAATCGGCCTCACACGGACAGTTGGGACACTTTTTCGAGGAGGCAGTCCGTGGATCGGGGCTGGAGTGGACGATTCTGCGGCCCGGCGCCTTCGCCTCCAACGCCTACGCCTGGGCGGAGTCGGCCCGTGCCGAACGCACCGTCGCGGCGCCGTTCGCCGAGGTCGGCTTGCCGGTGGTCGATCCATCCGATATCGCCGAGGTCGCCGCCGCCGCGCTGCGCGAGGACGGCCACGCCGGACAGATCTACACGCTGACCGGTCCGGCGCTCAGCACACCTCGCCAGCGAGCCGAAGACCTCGGCGCGGCACTCGGCGAACCGCTGCGGTTCGTCGAACAGACCCGCGCGCAGGCCTATACACAGATGCTGGCCTTCATGCCCGAACCCGTCGTCGAGACCACGCTGGCCATCCTCGGCGCGCCCACACCCGAGGAGCAACGCATCTCACCCGATGTCGAAAGAGTGCTCGGCCGCGCGCCGCACACCTTCGCGGACTGGGCTCGACGAAATGCCTTCGCGTTCAAATAGTTCGGTGTGACCTGCTCCCAGGTGAGTCGATTCGCCGCTGCCGGTCGATCGGCTCGTCGGGGTGCAAGATCTGCTGGAGGTGGCGAACCGCCTCGTCGTCGAGATCGGCGTCGATGACGCCGGCCGCCCAGTCCCAGGCCGGGGTGGACCAGACGTAATGCGGCGCGCCCCAGCGTGGAGTCCATCCTTGCTCCCCACGTGGGCGGCGGGAGAGCATCGTGCGCTGGTTCATCGCGTCGAATGCGCCCGAATCGAGATCACGCAACGGCACGGCGTCCGGAGTGAAGTCGACCGGCACACGAACGACCATCGTTGCGGCAGTGACAGTTTCGGCGAACCAGTCGGCCTGCGCACGCTTGACCGACTCGTGTCGAGCTCTGAGAATCCGCTGGTGTTGCTCCGGTGTGTACACCGGCCCGTCCCACACGAACCGTGCGTCGTCGATGGGCTCGCCCACCACCAGATCGACGAACTGCGCCCCCACGCCGGCCTGCTCCGCCCGGTATCCGAGCATCTGCCCCGACCCCATGTCTATCCAGATCCGCAGCGGCTGAGGCTTTCCGGGAGGCGGGGCCAACTCGACCGTCCAGCACGCCCGGCCGCCGAATTCGGCTTCTTCCACCGGACCGGTGGGTCGGGTGAATTCGTCACCGGACCACTGCGCAGCGTCGCGTCGCCGCAGGAGGAACTGTGTCGGCCCGAGGTAGTGGACGCGGTCAGGCGGGCCGACGCGGGGGCGTTGCGGATCCTCGGTGAAATCCCACGCCCGGATCGCATCGGTGACGAAGATCGGCCGTCCGTCTTCGTGCTCGACCCGGAGCCGGTCTCCGCTCCGCCACACCCGGCACCCGTCACGGGCGACGACCAGCATTGGACGTGCCATCCCGACCGCGGCGAAACCTTCGGTCCGATCAGCAGGAGCTATCTCTTTGATCGTGCCCCGGAGAGGCAGGTCGGGACCGGCGGTGAGCGCTGTCAAGACCTCGATCCACGCTGTCATGACGTGAGAATAGGTGAACCGTGAACCGAATTCTGACAATAGTGGCAAACGCATTTCGACCATCCCGAATGCACCGCGAACCAACGCCCCGTTCGGCCGAAGGCACAGATCAACACCAGCCCAGGACGCTCTTTTTTTCACCGCCACCTGTGGTCCGAGTAACATTCTCGATTACTCAGCGATCTTTCAGACAACATCGATTCAGGAGGTTCGACATGCTTTCTGCGAAGAAACTCGCTGCTAGTGCCTTTGTTGCCACCGCGACTGGTGCCGCGGTGCTCGCCGGCGGCGGCGTAGCCCAGGCCGACGTACCGGTATGGCAGGCCAACTGTCACGTCTACAACATTTTCAATACCGGTGGAATGGCCAATTGCGAGTTGCCGACCTGGCATCAGGTGAAGCTCACTTGTGTCGCGTGGCCCGTTCCGTTCGTCTACTGGAAGTACGGCCCCGCGCAGTACGGGCAGAACCAGTCCTGGGCGAGCTGCGATTCCCTGAACGCGATGGTGAACATCGAGGTCATCCAGGCGTAGCGGTTCGACCGAAGTCCGATATCGAGCGACACCCGGCTCCCCACCTTGTTACCTCGGTTTTCATGGCAGGTCCGGCATCTGCTCGGCGGCGCGATCCCTGCGGGCGCGCCGGGGAGCGGGACCGGTCCGAACGAGGTGGGGTCCACCACTGATACGAATGAGATGATGCGTATCAGTCCGGGATCCACTAGCGGCTGACGGCGCGAGCTACCGCGTCGCCGACCTGTTCGTCGGTCAGGCTGCTGCGTTCGATCAGCACATGCGAAAGTACGGCACGGACGGCGATCTCGGCCGCCTGCGCCGGGGTAACCACGAGTGATTCCCTGTCGTCGCGGGCCGCCAGTAGCGGCGCGATGAAGGCGCCCACGGTGTCGATCAGGTTGAGTTGCGACCCCCCGTGTTCGATCGCGACATCGAGCAGCCATGCCGGCTCGTGGTCGCGCAGCCGGGCGATCACGGGGTGTCGGCGCAGGTAGGGAATGGCGAAGACCACAGCGCCTTTGGCCAACTGGCGTACCGGAGCGAACATATCGATCTCCAGGTAGGCGGCGCTCGCCATGCGTGCTACCTCGATTCTGCTGACCGCTGCGATGAGACCGTTCTTGTCTCCGAACTCACGGTAGACCGTCGCGCGCGAAACGCCCGCCCGGCGAGCGACCGCGGTCAGCGTCAGATCATCCAGACCGGTCTCGGCCATCATCGCCAAGGCGGTGTCCACGAGCAACGAGGACGACTGTGTCGCGTTGGTCATGCCCGCCATTCTGCATGCTCCTGGATCCACGAGGTGACGGCCGGTTGCGGTCGAGCCAACACTGAGACTATATTCTCATTCAGTCTCAGCGAGGGTTCTCGATTCGATCCGAACGCGGGGCTCGGAACACCGATGTTCGGAGGTATCGCATGCGGAAAATCGGCAATCACGCGGTCGTATTGGGCGCGGGCATCGGCGGGCTACTGGCCGCCCGGGTGCTCAGCGAGGCCTACTCGACAGTGACGGTGATCGAGCGCGATGCGCTGCTCCCGGATTCCGAGGCGCGAAAGGGCGTCCCGCAGGGGCGCCACGTCCACGGGCTGCTGCCTCGGGGCAAGGACATCATCGAGGAACTGTTCCCAGGGTTCGGGCAGGACATGCGATCAAGCGGTGTGGTCGAATGCGATGCGCTGTCCGAAGTCCGCTTCACGATGGCCGGGCGCACGCTCAAGCGAGTATCGACCGGGCACAGCGCGTTTCAGGCAAGTCGACCGCACCTGGAGCATCACCTCCGCAGGCGAGTCCAGTCGCTGTCCAACGTCGTCATCCGCGACAGATGTGATGCGGGGGCACCCGTTGTCAGCGCCGACGGCACGCGGGTAACCGGTGTCGCGATCCTGGACCGCTCGGACGGCACGCGCGAAACCATCGACGCGGATCTGGTCGTGGCATCGATGGGTCGCGCCGGCGTCGTCCCCTCATGGCTGGACAAGCTCGGTTACGACCGCCCGGCCGAAGAAGGCACCGCGATCGACATCGTGTACCGCAGCGCCTACATCCAGCTGCCACCCAACGCGCTGCCCCACGACAAGCTCGTCACGATCGGCGTCCGCGATCTGCCCCCGCGTGCCCTCGCCTTGTTCGCCGTCGAAGGTAACCGCCACATCCTGACGCTGATCGGCCACGACGGCGAACAACCACCGAGGGACCGGACAGGATTCCTCGACTTCGCCGCCGCGATCGCCCCGCCCGACGTACTCGATGCCGTGCAGAACGGCGAACTGCAGGGTGACATCTCGACCTTCCGATACAAGGCCAACCTGCGCCGCCGCTACGAGCGGCTCGACCGCTTCCCCGAGGGCCTGCTCGCGGTCGGCGACAGCCTGTGCAGCTTCAGCCCCGTCTACGGCCAGGGCATGACAGTCGCCGCGATCCAGATGGCAGTGCTGCGCGAATGTCTCACTCGGGGTGAAAAACACCTCGCCGCACGGTTTTACAAGGCGGTCACGCCCGAGATCGACAATGCCTGGCAACTCACGGTGATCGCCGACGGCGCCATGCCACACGTCGGCGCCAGTGCCTCGTTGCCGGTCCGAGCCGCCGTCGCGGCACTCGACCCGGTCCTGATCGCCGCCGAACGCGACACCGTGGTCGCGACGACCCTATACCGGGTGATGGGACTCGTCGACAAACCCAGCGCGCTGTGCACGCCCACTATCGCCGCCCGCATCGGAATCGCCAATGCCCGCGCGGCACTGGACAGCCTCGGCGGCCTGCTGACAGCGGCCCGCCGATAATCGAGAGTCCATGCGCGGCAGATGATCTACGACGACTTCGCCCATTCCGATTCACTCGCTCTCGCTCGCGGTCCAGACGTGGCGCTACGATCGCTGCATCATCATCGCGGCGGGACCCTGTTCCACCATTCGCAGATCGGGTCCCGTTGTCCTCGAACAGTTCTCGTCATCTCAGCGACCCGGTGCGCTGCCGTCACTGTGGCGCGGTCCCGGCTGCGCAGGCTGCGCTCCGTGGCCACCGCGGGATGCTTCTCACATCACACAACATCAAGGTCGACGGTCCGTTCTGTCGTGACTGTGGGCTGACGACGTATCGCGATCTCACCGCGGACAGCTTGTGGCGCGGATGGTGGGGCAAATACTCGTTGCTGATCAATCCCGTCATGATGCTGGCGAATCTGCACCATCGGATCAGGATCGGTGCGCTCAGCGCGCCCGAGAATCACCCGTGGCCGCCGATGCCACCGGGCAAGCCGCTCTATCGACGCTGGCAGGTCATCGGCTTCGCGGTCCCGATCGCCGCCACGGCACTGGTGGCGTCGGCGATCTACAGTGCGATCAATCCGAAGCTGCCCGCGCCGCCCAAAACCCCCATCCCCGCCTGGGCGCTCGGACCGACGACGACACCACCGCCACCACCGACCCGGTGGGCGGGCAGCGCCAAGGTCGGGGAATGTCTGTACAACACGAAATCCGAAACCTGGATCGACGACTCGCGCGCCGACCTCGAACTGACGCTGTGCACCGATCCACGAGCTCAGGTCGAGGTGGTGGGGATCGCCTCGATGTCCTGGTGCCAACAGGACTTCCCGAACTCCGACACCGCCATCACCATCGACCGAACAGGCCCGATGTCCTCCCATATGAGGACCACACTGTGCGCCCGCGTTCTTCGATGACAACAACTGCGCGTGAGCGCGACCCGGGCCGATCGCACCGTCAGGGTGGCGGGCTCGCGCCTGAAACCTTCTTCCACGGCGTCCCGACTCCGCACGTTGTTACCTTGGATTCATGGTCAGTGCGGCATCTGCTCGGCGGCGCGAGGAGCTGCGCGATTTCCTGCGGTCGCGGCGGGAGCGAATCGGTCCGGACGAGGTGGGCCTGCCGGTAGTGGGTCGCCGGCGTACGCCCGGCCTCAGGCGCGAAGAAGTCGCGATGCTGGCCGGGGTCGGGGTCTCCTGGTACACGTGGCTCGAGCAGGGGCGCGACATCACGGTGTCGGGTGAGGTGCTCGATGCGGTGGCGGGGGTGTTGCGGCTGAGCGAACCCGAGCGGGCTCATCTGTATTTGCTGGCCGGGCTCAATCCGCCGCCTGCCAGTGGGTCGTCGACGGAGGTGACCGCGCAGATCCGGGCGCTGATCGACGGGTGGGAGCGTGGGCCCGCCGTGGTGCGCGATCGGTACTGGAATATCTTGGCGTTCAACGCTCTTGCGGGTCGGGTGTTCGGGTGCGAGGACGGCGAGCCACACAATTGCCTGGTCACCTTCTTCACCAGCGCCCGCTATCGAGCACTGCCCGCACTGTGGGCCGAGGCCGCGCCCGGCGTGGTCGCCGCCTACCGGGCCGACGCGGCCCTGGCCCCGCACGATGACGAATTCCAGCGTGTGACAAGTGAACTCGCCGCCGCGGATTCCGAGTTCGCGGACATGTGGGGCCGCCACGAGGTGGACATCCCCGCTCAGGCGGTGAACGCCTTGCACCACCCCGAGATCGGTGATCTGTTCTTCGATGCGACAACCCTGACCGTCGCCGACCACCCGAATTGGTCGCTGGTGCTGTACAACCCGAAGCCTGATACCGACACCGCCGAGCGCCTCACCCAGCTGTCTCGACTGCGGCTGACCGAATCTGCCTGACCCGCACGGCGCCGCCGCTGTCACCCCGCAGACTTCGACGCCACGCGAAAGAGCAGGTCCAGGTGGGATGACCCGCGAATTCGAGCAATGGTTCACCGTGTTCGGGGCAGGCTGGGAACAGGCCACCAGCATCGTCGCGACCAGCTTCGAGCGCATGGACCAGCGGTCATCGAGCCTGGTGTTGATGCACCCCTGATAACTGCGCACTGTTTGCCCGGCAGACGATCACCCAGGCTCGAACCATGACGCCCAACAGTTCTCGATTCGATGGCAAGACCGCGCTCATCACCGGTGGCAGCAGCGGGATGGGGTTGGCTACCGCGCACCGGCTGATCGCCGAAGGTGCTCGGGTCGTGATCACCGGGCGCGACAGGAACCGCCTCGATGCGGCCGTCGCCGAGCTCGGCGATCAGGCGCACGGAATCGCCGGTGACGCTACCGATCTCGGCGATATCGACACCCTCGCGGCGGCGGTCGCCGATCGTTTCGGGCACCTGGATCTGCTGTTCGCGAATGCGGGGATCGGCTCGTTCCAGCCGATGGATCAGGTCACCGAAAGCCTCTTCGATCAGGTGATCGCCAGCAATCTCAAGGCCGCATTCTTCACCGTCCAGAAGACTCTGCCCCTGCTGTCCGACCACGCCGCGATCGTCATCAACGCCTCCTTCGGCCTGCACCGCGGCGTCTCCGGCGCGGCCCTCTACTCCGCGAGCAAGGCCGCCGTCCACAATCTGACCCGCACGCTCGCCGCCGAATTGGCCTCTCGACGCATCCGCGTGAACTCGGTGAGCCCCGGCTACATCGACACCCCCGCCTTCCGCGCCGAACTCTCCGACGCCGCCCGACTCGGGGTTGCGCGCTTGTCCCCTGCAGGCCGGGTCGGTAGTTCCGAGGACGTCGCCGCAGCCGTGGCATTCCTGGCCTCGGCCGAGGCGGGGTACATCAACGGTCACGACCTGCGTGTCGATGGTGGGCTCACCGCTGTCGATGCTGGGGCGTTCGTGTGAGCGACAGCGCGCCCGGGACCGCGCTGAGCGTTCACAACTTCGACTTTCGGTCGAGATTCGCACCATTCGGCCGAACAGTGTGCGCTCAGCGCGGGCGGATCAGCGCAGTGCGGCACGTCCGCGCACCCGCCCGAGGACGACGAGCACGACCAAGGTGACTACCACCAGCACCGTGGTGCCCGCCGCCGCGTCGAATACCTCGCCCCGGTCGGTCTGGGCGAAGATGCTCACCGGCAGCGTCTTCCAGGTGGCGGGGTAGACCATGATCGTGGCGCCCAGTTCACCCATCGACAGGGCAACTGCCAAGCCGGCGGCGGCTCCGAGGGCGGGTAGCAGCAGGGGCAGGGTGATCTGGCACAGGACTCGGACCGGGCCCGCGCCGAGGGATTCGGCGGCTTGCCGGTAGGCGGGGTCGAGTCGGTCCAGTGCGGCGGAGACCGCGCTGAAGGCGTAGGCCAGGACCAGGACGGTGTGGGCCACGATGACGATCCACTTGGTGCCGCCGAGCAGGAGGGGGCGCTCGTTGAAGGCGATGAGGACGCCGAGGCCGACCGCTACCGAGGGGACGGCGACCGGGAGGTGGAAGACCGCGTCGGTGAGACGGCGCAACCAGGTGGGCGCTTCGCGCGAGGCCAGGGCCGCCCAGGTACCGAGGAACAGGGAGATCGCGCCGGCGAGCAGGGCGGTTTGCAGGCTCACCGAGAGGCTGGCGGCCTGCTCGCCGCTCAACGCGTTGCCGATGTTGGCGAAGCCGAGATTCGAGGGCAGCGGGCCGGTCCAGCTGCCCGCCAGCGCGGCGGCGATCACGGTGGCGATCGGGGCGAGGAAGACCACCGCGACCACCAGCGCGAATACGCCGAGCACCAGCACTTTTCCGCGAGGAGTCCAGACGAGCACGATCAGTCCCCCTTCGGGCGGGCGAGGAAGCGGGCGAACACGAACCGGTAGACGAGATACAGGCTCAGTGAGAGCAGCACCTGCACCGAGGCCAGGACCGCCGCGCCGGGCAGGTCGAAGGTGACGATGCCGCGGGTGTAGATCAGCGCGGGCAGCGTGATGACACCCTTGGCGCCGGTGAACAACACGATGCCGAACTCGTTGAGCGTGAGCAGCAGCACCAGGCTGCCGCCCGCGGCGAGCGCGGGCCATGCCTCGGGCAGCACCACCTGACGCAGCACCCGCCACGGCGACGCGCCGAGACTCGCCGCCACATCGAGCTGTTCGCGCGGCATCTGCGCGAACGCGGCCAGCACCGGACGCACCACGAACGGGGTGAAGTAGGTGATCTCGGCCAAAATCACCCCGAGCGGCGTCGTCAGGAAATCGATGACCGGTGTTGTGGCGCCGGTCAATTCGGCGATGAGGGCGTTCACCGCGCCCGCCGTCCCGTAGAGGAAGGTGAAGGCGAGAGTGATCAGGAACGAGGGCAGCGTCAGGATCGTGTCGATCAGACGGCCGACCAGACCTGATCCGGGGAACGGTACGAACGCGAGCACCACCGCCAGGAACGTACCGAGAACCAAGCAGCCCGCGGTCGCGCACACCGCGATGGACACTGTGCGCCACAACGCTTCCCGGAACGCCTCGGACCCGAGTACCGAGGTCCACACCTCGGTACCGCGCCCGGTCGGCGTCTGCGTCGACTCGGTGAGCACCCGAAGGATCGGATAACCCGCGATCCCGAGTACCACGAGCACCGGGGGCAGCGTCCACAGGATCGGCAACCACGACCGGCGCGGCGCCGGGTCCTTCGACGGCGGGGAGATGTCCGGCCGGTCGAGAACGACGGCGCTCACCGCGGTACCCCACTGGTGCCGAGCGAGTTCGACGGGACCGTCACGAAGCTCGACCACCCCCCACGGCGTTCGACGAAGTCGGTGGCGCCGGTCCCGCGTGCCTCGTGGCCGGCGAGTTCGTCCGACAGCGCACCCGAAGGATCGCCGTGCCCGTTCCTCGGCAGCGTGCCCGAGAGCGCCGAAGTCCCACTCACAGCGTGTCCCCTCGCGACTCAGCACCGGAACCGCCTATCTCGGCGGTACTTCCAGTCACCGCGCGAGCGATCAGTACTCCCGCCGGGTCCGGCAGCCGCACGCCGACAACGGATCCGACCGCGGTGGTGAAGTGGCCTGACACGTCGGCGGCGAGGTCGCCGGGGAGACCGTCGACGGACAGTTCCACGCGGGTCGACGCACCGCGCCACACCGAGGTGAGGACGGTGGCGCGCAGGGCGTCGCGGTCGCCGGGCTTGCCGATGGTGATCGTGTGCGGGCGGATGCAGAGCTGGGCGTCGTCGCCGGGTGCCCAATCAGCCAGTCCCACACCAGGTCGCGGCGCTTGCGCGCGCAGGGTGCTGGTGCCCGCGGTCACCAGCGCGGCGGTGCCGGTGACGTGGTCGACCGTGCACGGCACCAGGTTCGCGCCACCCAGGAAACCGGCGGTGAAGTCGGAGGGCGGGCGCTGCCACAGGTTCTCGGCGGTGTCGATGTCGACGAGCCGGGAATCACGCATCACCGCGATCCGGTCCGCCAGTGCCAGTGCTTCGGCCTGATCGTGGGTGACGTACAGCATCGCGGTGTCGGGCAGCGCTTTGCGCAACGCTTGCAGTTCACCGAGCATCGAATGGCGCAGTTGCGCGTCGAGCGCGGCGAGTGGCTCGTCGAGCAGGAGCACGCTGGGCTTGATGGCCAGTGCGCGCGCGATCGCCACCCGCTGCTGCTGGCCCCCCGACAGCTCGCGCGGGAGTCGCTTCGCGTATCCACCCATGCCGACCATGTCGAGCGCCTCGGCGACTCGCGCGGCGGTCTCGGCGCGTGGCACCCGATGCGATTTCAAGCCGAAGGCCACATTGTTGTGGACGGTCATGTGCGGAAACAACGCGTAGGACTGCACCACGACACCGATTCCGCGTTCGGCGGGCGAGAGATCGGTGACGTCGCGACCGGCCAGGCGGACCGCGCCCGAGGTGGGCCGGACGAAACCGGCCAACGCCTTGAGCGCGGTCGACTTGCCCGACCCACTCGGGCCCAGGAGCGCGACTGTCTCGCCGACGGCGACGCGCAGGGTGAAATCGGCCAGCGCGACGGTGGCCTTTCGGCCCCTGCCGTAGCTGACCCCGACCCGGTCGAACACGATCGCGGGTTCGGTGGTTGCCGCCACCGAAATCGCGGACTTCATCTGGACGTCACCGTCGGACATCGTCAACTCCCTTGGATCACAGCCGAATTCAGCTGCCGGTCGCCTTCTGGTACGCCGCGACATCGGCGTCCAGCTCGGTCAGCACCTTGTTCCAGTCGACCGCAATCACCTCGACGCCCGTCATCGCGGCGGCGGGACCACCATCGGCCGGGGCGGGCACGTCGGTGCGGGGCGACACGGCGAACGCGTCGGGGCCCAGCTTCGCCTGCGCGGCCGGGGCCATCAGGAAGCTCATCAGCGCGGTGGCGTCGTCCTTGTGCGGGGCGCCCTTGGCCAGACCCATCATGTACGGGACGGCCACGGTGGAACGCTTGCCGTCGGCAGCCGGGAAGAAGACGTTGAACTCGGAGCCCTTCTCCTTCACCGTGGTCAGGTTCATCTGCACGTCGCCGTTGGCGATGAGCAGCTCGCCCTTGTCGACTTTGGCCTGTAGCTTGCCGGTCGAGGACGACGGGCCGACATTGTTGGCCTGCAGAGCCCTCAGGTAGTCGAGGGCACCCTGCTTGCCGCGCAACTGCTGCAACAACACCAGCACGGCGGTGCCGTCACCGGCCTGGCCGGGGGTGGAGTACTGCAGCTTGCCCTTGTACTCCGGCTTCAGCAGGTCTTCCCAGGTCAGCGCCGAGGCGTCGACGGCGGGGTTGGCGATGAAGCACAGGAAGTTGTTCGCCATGGTCACGTAGGTGCCCTCGGCGTCCTTGGCCGCGGCCGGGACAGCGGCGGTGTCGATACCGCTGGGCTGCAGCAGGCCCGACTGCTTGGCCTTCTGGATGAACGGCGGCAGGGTGACGACGATGTCGGCCTGCGGGTTGGACTGCTCCTTGTCGACGCGGTTGACGACCTCGCCGGAGCCCGCCTCGACCAGGTTGACCGCGATGCCGGTTTCCTCGGTGAACGCGTCGAACTGGGACTTGTACCAGCCGCCGACGCCGTCGGCGGAGTACACGGTGACGGTTTTGCCGTCCGCGGATTCGGTACCGGTGCCACCGCAGGCGCCGGTGAACGCGACGGCGGTGACGCCGGCCAGCAGCAGCGCGGCCTTGGACAGGCGGCGCGCGGTGAGGGAAGTACGCACGATGACAGCAACTTTCGTTTCAGACGTCGGGGGAATCGCAGGGACGGGTGGATCGGAGGGCGACGACGCGGCGAGCACCGCGACGGCAGGTTTCAGTGGGCGAGCACCAGCGCCGGGAACTCGGCGACGGAGTCGACGACATGGGTGGCGCCTGCGGCACGCAGTTGATCGGCGGTGTGCGCACCGGTGAGGGTGCCCGCGACAATGCCCGCACCGGCGGCGAGGCCGGTGGCGATGTCGCTGGTGGTGTCACCGAGGACGGCGATCCGGTCGACCGCGTCGACGCCGAGGCGCAGCGCGGCGGCCAGCACCATGTCGGGGTAGGGGCGTCCGCGTCCGGCATCGGACGGCGCGAGGGTGAGGTCGACCAGGTCGGTCCAGCCCAGCGCGGCGAGGAGCTTGTCCTGCGTGCCCCGGCTGAATCCGGTGGTCAGCGCGACTCGGACACCGGCTTCACGCAGCGCGGTGATCGCTTCCACCGCACCAGGGATCGGCGCGATCACGGCCTCGTCGACCAGGGCGTCGTAGGCGGTCTCGAAGGCGCGGTTGGCATTGCGGGCGCCAGCCTCGTCGCCGTCGAGCAGCGCGCGGAACACCTCGATCTTGGACTGGCCCATGGTGTCGACCACGTAGCGGCGAGCCTGTGCACGGCGCGGGCCCTCGGTCTCGATCCCGGCGGCGGTGGCGGCGCTCTCGAACGCGCGCAGCACCAGTCCGCCGTCGGCGACGGTGGTGCCTGCCATATCGAGGGCGGCGAGCTGAATCCTGTTGTCCGGCATAGGTGGTCCTCACAGTCCGATCTGGTCGGCGGTTTGCTCGCCGATGGCGGGGCCGAGTGTCATCCCGCGACCGCCGGGGCCGGTGACGACCCAGACGTGGGTATCGGCCCGCACCCGGGTGACGACGGCGCCGGGATCGACGCTCTGGCTGTACACACCCGCCCAGCGCCGCACCACCGGCGGCAACTTGCGGCCGAGTAGTTCCTCGGTCACCTCGGTGAGGTGGTCGTAGGGTGCTTCGTCGACGTCGAAGGCGAACGGCTCGGTGTACTCGTGGGTGTCGCCGATGGTCAGGCCACCGTGCAGACGCTGCACGCACAGCAACTGCATCTTGTGCTCGGCGGCGGTGGCGGTCTGGGACTGCTCGGCGGCCAGCGAATCCACCTGCGGGCCGGCGAAACCCGGGTAGTACCGGAAACTGTCGCCGTCGGCGATCGCGGTGGTGAGCGATTCGCCGAGCGCGGCGGTCTGCATCATCTGCAGTCGCACGCGGCGCACCGGTAGTTCGCCTGCGAGCTCGCGGGTGAGCCCCGAGTGGGCGGCGCCGGGGCAGTGGATGACGAGATCGGCAACGTGTCGGCGACCGTGATCGTCGACCACCACCGCACCTGCCCCGGTGTCGAGCACCGAGCGGGCCTCGGTGCCCTCGTGGAAGGTGTAGCGACCCCTCGCCGCCATATGGGCGCGCAGCGCGGGCAGCGCGTGGCGCGACTCCACCACCGCATCGGTCGAGCAGTGCAGGCCCGCGAGGTATTTGCCGCGCAAGGCCGGGTTGATCGCGCGCACCCGGTCGGGATCGAGCAGGGTGAATCCGCGAGCATCAGCGGTGTCACCGGCAGCCGCGGTTTCGGCGACGGCGAGTTCGGCGGGGGTGCGGACGAGGGTGATCGAGCCGGCGGGCCGGAAGCCGACGCCGGCGACCCGGCCGCCGATCTCCTCCCACAGCTCGCGCGAGCGCAGCGTCAGCTCGAGCTCGTTCGCCGCCCGGCCCGATACCCAGACCAGGCCGAAGTTGCGCACCGTCGCGCCACGCGCCTCGCGTTCACGTTCGAGGTGCACGACCTCGTGTCCGCGGCCTGTCGCCGCCCAGGCGTGTGCGGTGCCAAGGATCCCGCCGCCGATGATGACCAATCGCATGCCACCGATAGTGGCAAATGGTCTAGACCGATAGGTGTGGGCCGCGCGAACGGCAAGTTAATTTTTGGTATAGACCAATCGGGGTACGCTGGCGGCATGGATTCACCGCACACCACCCGGGTCCCGAAGGTGTTCCTGGTTCGCACCGAAATCGATCTGATCCTGGCCGATCTCACCGAGGGCGACCCGGTGCCCTCGGAGCGCGACCTCGCCACCCGCTTCGGCGTCGCCCGCGAGACCGTACGACAGGCGCTACGAGAACTGTTGGTGGAGGGCAGGATTCGCCGACGTGGCCGCGGCACGGTCGTGTCCCGTCCCAAGTTGACCCAGCCGCTGTCGCTGCGCTCCTACACCGAGGGCGCGATCAGCCTCGGCCGCACCCCGGGCCGCATCCTGGTGACATGGGAGGACGTGGCCGCCGACGCGGCGACGGCCACCGACCTCGAGGTGGAGTTGGGCACCGAGGTGATGCATCTGGAACGAGTACTGCTCGCCGACGGTGAACGCGTCGGGCTGGAGAGCACCTACCTGCCCCTGCACCGCTTCGCCACCCTGCGCGGCAGCTATGACCCCACCACATCGCTGTACGCCGCGATCCGCGCCACCGGCGTCGAACTCGCCGGTGCGCGCGAACGCATCGAAACCGTACTCGCCGCCCCTCGCGAGGCGGGCCTGCTCGAATGCACCACCGCGTTGCCGATGCTCCTGCTGCACCGGCGCAGTGTCGACGCCGACGGCGCACCCGTGGAACGAGTCCGCTCGCTCTACCGCGGTGACCGCATCGCCTTCGAGGCGAGGCTGTCACCGGAGCCGGCGTAGCCCTTACTGCTCGGGCAACCTGCGTCGACCGCCCGCCACATCGGTGACCAGATCTGTGTAACCATCCACCAGTTCGGCCAGGTGGTACCAGTGCTTGTGCGTGTTGTCGCTGCGCGCGCCGTCGATGTCGATGGCCTGGTTGGCATCCACCCAGCTACGCGCCATCCGGTCGACGACCGCGCCGAGACTTTCGGTGTGCAGCGAGGCGCCGTTGCGGTGCAACGGGATCTCCTGGACACACCAGTCGTTGATATCGTCGACGAGTTCACTTCGACGGCAATCGATCTCGGCGATCAATGCCGTGTCACGCACCTGCCCCCGTCGTTCGTGCAGTTCAGCGAGTGCGTGCGCCGACCGCAACAATTCGCGATCTTGAAAACGCCGCCCCTGAAATGCGCACAACAATTGCGGAGCGGTCGGCAGTACCCCCAACACCGGCGCGCTCATCGCACGGCCCCGAATTCACCCGACACCCAAGATTTGTCTACCAACATGATTGGCTCTCGATTCGGTTATCCCGGTCATCTGTTCGGATTGTTCGCAACCAGGCTAACTGGATCATGCTCGCTCAGAAGACGAAACGCAAGATTGCGTTATCACTCCTGCAGTAAAGCCACCCTGACAGAACCGGTGGTCACATCCACAGTGCGGCACGACCTTCCGGCGTGCCTCGCCGACTCGCCGTCCACCATGGCAGCCCCTATGTCGCTGTCTTCGCCGAACACGTGACATCGCGGCCACGCAGCGCAATAATGCGATTCATGGCAGGCAAGCGCACGACCCTGACCGTTCGGCTTCGCCGGCTCGCAGCCATGTTGCGCGAGTTACGTGAAAGCGCCCAGCTGAGCAAGGAAGACGTCAGCGCGCGAACCGGTATCAACGTCACCACGCTGTACCGGATCGAAATGGCTCAGGCGCGCCCACAACGCCGCACTCTCGGCGCGATGCTCGACCTGTATCAGGTGGACGACAAAATGCGCGAGGAAGCACTCAGCCTGCTCACCGACGCACTGAAACCCGGCATGTCCCGGCCTTACGAAGGCGCGGTGTCGGAGGTGTACGCGAATTACATCAATTTCGAGGCGGAAGCGTTGTCGGCCAGGCAGTACCAGACCTCGACGGTGCCCGGCCTGCTGCAGACCTTCGAGTACGCCGCCGCCGTCATCGACACCTCGATGCCACGCCTGGACGCGTCGGTGATGGAGAGCAGGGCACAGGCGCGGATGGATCGCGCCATCAACCTGACCAAGGACGACCCGCTGGAGTTGTGGGTGGTGATGGACGAGGCGGCGATCCGCAGGGTGGTCGGCGGCCCCGCGACCATGGCGGGTCAGCTCGACCGGCTGCTCGACGAGACCAAGCGCAAGAACGTGATCCTGCAGGTACTTCCGTTCGACGCGGGCGCTCACCCAGGAATGGCCGGGTCGTTCACGCTGCTCGACTTCCGCAATCCGGTCGACCCCGAACTGGTGTACGTGGAAAGTATGTCGGTGCA
Source organism: Nocardia sp. NPDC058633 (assembly GCF_042717045.1). Classification (NCBI taxonomy): domain Bacteria; kingdom Bacillati; phylum Actinomycetota; class Actinomycetes; order Mycobacteriales; family Nocardiaceae; genus Nocardia; species Nocardia sp. NPDC058633. Next base: position 45,151 of record NZ_JBHXRA010000007.1, on the reverse strand, counting down.
CGACCTCGTCGAGGGGCACTCCGAGATCCGCCGATTCGGGGTGATCTTCGACCAGCTGCGGGCGATGGCGTTGAGCCCGCGAGACTCGGCGAAGCTGATCACCGAAGCACGGGACGCGATCACGCGGTCCGCGGCCGCTCAGTAGCGGCTGGCTCGGCGGAAACCGATCGCGGCGGGGAGGGCGAAGACCGCGATCGCACCGAGAGACCAGGCCAGGGTGGCCAGCAGTGGCTCGCGCACGGGACCGCCGAGCGAGAGCCCGCGCATGGTGTCGATGGCGTGGGTGAGTGGGTTGTGCTCCACGATCGGGCGGGCCCAGCCGGGATAGGCGGCGAGCGGGACGAAACCGGTGCTGAAGAACATCAGCATCGATGAACCCAGCGAAACGACCTCCACCAATGCGGCTTTCGCGGTGTACACGGCCAGCGCCGTGACCATGGTCGCGAACCCGAGTCCGTACAGCACCGGGATCGTGAACAGCGCGATCGCGGCCGACGGTCCCTGCGTGAAGCGGAAACCGAGCGCGATCCCGACAGCGAAGATCACCAGCGTGCACAGCAGGATTCGCACACCTTCGGCGAGGACTCGCGACAGCAGACCCGATGCTCGATGGACCGGCAGTACCCAGAATCGCGACAGCAGTCCGGCATCGCGCTCGCGGCCCAGGGTGACGGCTCCGGCGAGCGAGCCCGACATCACCCCGACCAGGGAGACCATCGGGACCGAGCCGTAGAGTGCGTCGGCTCCGGCGAACGACGACACCTGCTTGCCGAGGACGGCGTTCAACATCACCAGCAGCAGGGCCGGGAAGAACAGGGCCTGCATCACGGTCAACGGGTCGCGCCCCCAGCGCGTCAGCAGCCGCTTGGTCTGGATCACGGTCTGCGGAACCAGCATGCGCAACGACTCGGTGCGGCGGATGACCGTCGGCATGGCGATGGCGGTCATGCCGACCGCCGCGCGGCGTGTCGCCAGGCCAGACCGGCACAGACCAGCAGGATCCCGATCGCCCAGGCCAGCCCGGGGCCGAGCGTCGCGAGGTCCACCGCCCCCGCGTTGCCGGTGGAATCACCCGCCAGCGCGCGCAGACACTCGACGAACTGCGAGACCGGCTGATTGCGGGCGAAACCTTGGATCCAGTCGGGAAACTGATTCGCCGGTGCGAATCCGGTGGACACCATGCCGAAGATCAACTGGGGCAGTACCAGGAGCTGGGTCGTGGCTTCGGGGCTGGCGGACAGGCTGCCGAGCAGGTCGGCGCCACAGCACAGCGCCGTCGCGATCAGCACGGCGAACACGAGAAAGCCCGCTGTGTGCCACCAGCTCCCGTAGAAACGGAAACCGATGACAGCGCCGCAGCCGAGCGCGGCGGCAACCGCGATCACCGCGCGATGGGCGGCGGCGGTGATCCTGGCCGCGAAGGGAACCCAGCGCGGCATCGGCAGGGTGGCGAAACGGATGTCGAGCCCGGCGCGGGCATCGGTGGCGGAGCGGAACGCGGCCGTGACGGCACAGAACGCCGCCGCCTGCATGACGATCATCGGCATCAGGAATTGGGCGTAACTACTCAGGCCGTGCCCGTACACGGTCATCACCAGGTTGAGCGGGACGTAGAAGCCGATCGTGAACACCGCGGGGGCGAGCAGGGCGGTGAGGATCTCGCCGGTGCGCCAGGCCGGGCGGATCAGGCGTTGCGCGAGCACCCCCCACTGGGTGAGCGCCACCGGCGGCGAGCGGTCGGGAACAGGCTCGTCGGTGGTCAGCACCCTTCCATCGTGGCCGATGCGCCCTGTGGTGCCGGGGAACTCGGTCAGCATGTCGTGCGCGCCGAGGACGGGGTGGTCGCGAGAATTCGGGCGATTTCGGCAAGGAGATCGGGTGCGGTGAGTTCGTCGGGGGTCGCGTCCAGGACGTAGCCGGTGACCGCGCCCTCGACATTGGGGCGCCAATGACGCACCGTGGCACCGGGATCGAGGCGATCGGTGCCGTCGAGGTCGCGGCCCGCCACGCACACGGTCAGGTCACCGGGAAGCCACGAGGGTCGATGGCCGTTCAGCATGCCCGCGGCCGTGTTGCTCATCTCGGTGAGTCGGGTGAGATCGCTGTCGGTGAGGTCGATCGTTCCCGCCAGGGCGGTGTTGATCGCCGCGGCGGTCGAGGCTGCGGCTGTCGCGCTCGCGTCGGTCGGCGCGGCGCAGCTCGGGGCGCCGAGCAGTGGCGCGAATCGGTCGGCGGTCAGTGGCGCGGGGGCATCGGTGGCGAGCAGGACGACGCGGACGTGTTCGCCTGCCGCCCGGAGCCGGACGGCGAGTTCGTGGGCGATGACACCGCCCACCGACCAACCGAGTAGCTGGTAGGGCCCGTGCGGGGCGATGCGGCGGATCTCGGTGAGGTAGCGGGCGGCGTACTCGCCGATCGTGCGCGGTTCGGCGCCGGCCTGCAGGCCGTAGATCGGAACCCGGTGATCGAGGTGGGCGACCAGGCCGACGTAGTTCCAGGCCAGTGCCGCTTCACCGGCCAGGCAGAACAGCGGCGCGCCGTCGACACCGGTGCTGCGCGGGCGGATCGGCAGCACGATCGCCGTTGCCGCGGACTCGGCGCGCTCGCCTACGGGCGATTCCGCCGGACAACACTCGGTCCGCCCACCAGCGGACGGCAGGTCGACCGGATCATCGCGCGTGCTCACAACAAAGGATACGTCGTACGAAACATCCGGCGGCCCACTGCTTTCGGGGTCTCCCGCCACTGACCGAACTCGCATTCGAACCTCCTTCGCCCACCGACAACAGACGGTGCGAGATCCACTGTCGCGGACGAAGGCCCCGAACCCCACCACCCCCGGGGCCCGGTCTCACCCACCCAGGTGGCGGCGAAACCACCCTTGGTGGGTTCGCTCGGTCGTCAATAGGTGTTCAACGGCAGGCTGCACACACCGGACCACAGGTCGTCGATCAGGCGTTCGTAGCTGTCGGCGAGGTCGTCGAGGCGGACCCATTCGTCGTAGAAGACCGACTCCGGGGCGCCTGCCAGGGCGACGAAAGCCTGGGTGCAGTGTTCGGCGAGGCGGTCGACCAGGCCGCCGAGGGTTTCGCAGTGTTCGCCGGCCGCGGCGGGCGGCACGGGAGCCGCGAGGATGACCCAGCGGTCGATCGCGCGCATCAGCTGGCCGCGGCGGCGGTCGATGTGCTCGGCCTCGCTCACCGGAGTTCGCTCGCGCAACTGGTGCAGCAGCGCCAGTTCGCCCGCGGCATCGAGTAGCGGGTGGTCATCGTGTGGCAAACCTCGGAAGGCGGCCAGGAGCACATCACGACCGGGCAGCATCGCCTCGCGTGCCGAATGCCGCATTTCACCGCTCCCCCGTCGATCCGACGACGTCAACACGGGAAAACTTCATCTGACACACCTCCGGCTCGGGCACGACACCCCGGTGGAGGTGTCATCGCGTGCGGACGGAACGCACCGGGCAGACGCGGATCGCGCCCGCCCGGCAATCATCGCGCCACCTACTGTCCCCTACTACGCCCCCGGCGGAGCCGGTTTGCCCACCGGACATTCGGGTTGTCCGCAACGCCTCAGTTGTCCGCCGGGGTCGCTCCTACTGCACGCGCAGGCTTCCGAACAGGCCGTCCTTCTCGTCCTGCGGGCCCGCGGTGAAGTACAGCGCGTTCGCATCCCCCAGGCTCTCGCCGTTGCCGAACATCAGCGCCCACAGCCCGTCGATCTCGACCGGCTTCGCCGCACTGTCGCGCAGGTAGTCGACGAAGGTGCCGGTGGTGTCGTCGTAGGCGAGCACGCGACCGAGGCCGCCGAAGTTGCCGATCAGCAGCTTGCCCGAGAGCGCGCCGAAGTTCGACGGCGCGATCGCCACGCCCCAGGGCGCGTTGAGCCTGCCGCCGTCGTCGATGATGCGCACCAGCTTGCCCGCGGCGTCGAACTCGGCGACCTTGCCCTTGTCGGGCTTGCCGCCCGACGCCTTGTCCTGGTCGGCGTCGAGCGAGACTTCCTCGGCCTTGTCGAATGCCTTCGGATCGTCCTCGTCGGGCTGAGTTATGGCGTAGGACACGAACACTCGGCTACCGAGCGTGGTGATGTTGAACGGCGCCGGGTCGCCGGGCACAGCCTTCTTGCCCTTCTCGGGCGTGGAGGGGTCGATCACGTCACCGGTGGCGAACGGGTTGGCGAAACCGGTGGTCGCGACCGGCTGCCAGTTCTTGTCGAAGGTGCGCACCTGCGGGTCGGTGCCGAAATCGGCGGCCAACAGCTTGTCGCCCGAGGGGGCCAACGCGATCCCGAAGAAGGCCATGCCCTGCCCGGAACCGTCGAACACCTGGTTCGCGCCGCCGTCGCGGCGCACGATCGCGCCGTCGGGGGCCTGCTCGGTCCAGGCCGAGATCTTGCCCGAATCGGTGGCGAAGATGAAGCGCGAGGAACCGCCGAGCGGGATCGGCATGCCGTCGACATCGACCCACTGGTCGCGCACCACGAACAGGTCCGAGTTGATCGGCGCCGGATTGAACACGACGCCGGTGGCCTTGCCGATGCTCTTGTCGGAGGTGTCGGCATCGGCGCCGGGGATGCCGACGACCTCGAGCTGGTCCTGGGTCAGCTTCTGCAGCTTGGGGTCCGAGGACGACTGCACGTCCCCGAGGAACTGGAACGACTTGCCGCCCGCGCCGACCCAGAAGTGCCCACCGGCGCCCTTCGGACGATCGGCCAAGCCCCAGGCGTTGACCATGCCGGGCAGCGTGAACTGGGCGTGATAGGAGTCCTTGTCGGCGGCCAGGTTGGTCTGGCCGTAGCGGTTGCCGTCCAACGCGGCCACGTTGTCGGTCGAGGGCTCGGTGTTCGCGCACGCCGCGGCGAGCAACACTGCCGCACCGAGTACCGCACCGCGCACCAGCCCGGACCGCACCCCGCGGGCACCCCTCACATGTCCGTTCACGTTCTATCCTTTCGGCCTTCCGCCGGACGGCGTTCAGGCGAGCCTGACCTTAGCGTGACCGGTCCGACGGCGTGCCGTGACCGTCATCGGATCCGCAGGTCTAGGCTGTCGGCCGTGGTCGAACCCTCCCCCTCCATCGCCCCGCACCCCGCGATCGCCGCCCTGGCCCCACTCCTCGGCACCTGGCGCGGACGCGGACACGGCGAATACCCGACGATCGAGCCTTTCGACTACGTCGAGGAGATCACCTTCGGACACCTGGGCAGGCCGTTCCTCACCTACAAGCAACGGACCAAGGCGGGCTCCGACGGTCGGCCGCTGCACGCGGAGACCGGCTACCTGCGCAGCCCCGCGCCCGGCCGCGTCGAACTCGTCCTCGCGCATCCGACCGGCATCACCGAGATCTGCGAGGGCACGATCACCGAAACGGTGGACGGAATTCGACTGGAATTGAACTCGACGAATATCGGACTGAGCGAATCGGCAAAGCCGGTTACCGCGGTCGGGCGCTCTTTCCATGTCACCGGCGACACGATCGAGTACACGTTGCGGATGGCGGCGGTCGGCGAATCCTTACAGCATCACCTCGCCGCGACTCTGCAACGCGGCTGAGTCACATGTAATGCGGTAATTTACCCCAGAACCGCTTCTGATCAGCGCATTCACGCGATCGATTCCGGTAGTTCACTTTTCCATCACGGCCCGGTAGCAGTTGTGTTCGAACACGCCCGCACATAGGGCAACAATTGTGTGTCGCTTACTGACGCCGCCTGTCGCCGCGGTAACCGTCGTTCTACGGTTGAACACCAGTTAATCCTCAGACAATCCAACGGTTGCCCCGCGAACACGTCGAAACCCTGAATGAGGGAGACGAAACAATGAGGCGTTCCACTCTGATCTTGACCACTGCGGGGATGATCCTCGGCGGCGCGGCCGCCATCGACGTCCTCGACGCCGCGGCCACCGGGGCAGCACCCGAGCCCGTCGTCAGCTACAACGTGCTGCACGACACCGCGTCATCCCACACCGAGAGCACCTCGCTCGCGGTGGTGCGCGGCCTGCTTGCTCCCGAGGGTTGATCCACTGCCCGCTCGACCGGCTGGTCAGTAGCCGGCGGGCAGTGCGGCGAACATGTCCCGGGTGACGGCGACCGCGTTGTCGGAACTGCCGCCCTTCACCAGCAGCGTCGCGAACGCGATGTCGCCGCGATAGCCGATGAACCACGAGTGCGATCCACCCTCGACCTCGGCCTCGCCGGTCTTGCCGTAGACCTCGCCCTGATCTCTGATGCGTTCGGCCGTGCCGCCGGTGACCACCATGCGCATCATCGAACGCAGCCCCTCGACCACCTCCGGCGCGATCGCGGGCCGATCACCGGTGACCTCCGTCGGCCTGCCCGTGATCAGATACGGCACCGGCGCGGCACCGTTGGCGACTGTCGCGGCCATCACAGCCATCCCGAACGGGCTCACCACCACGCGGCCCTGACCGATGCCGTCCTCGGCGCGCTGCACCAGGCCCTCGGCTTCGGGCACCGACCCCGACATCGTCGGCAGGCCCTCGACCCGGTAGTCCTGGCCGATCCCGAGGCGGGCTGCTGCCTGGGTGAGCGCGTCGGGTTCGAGCCTGCTCGCCAGCTTGGCGAAGGTGGTGTTGCACGACCTCTCGTAGGCGGTCGCCATCGGCACGTCACCGACGGAGAACATGTTGTAGTTGGGGATGGTGCGTTCGCCGATGATGGTGCTGCTGGGACAGGGCAGCACGGTGTCGGGGGTGGCCAGCCCGGACGCCATCGCCGCCGAGGCGGTGACCGTCTTGAAGATCGAGCCCGGCGGATACTGACCACTGGTGGCCACCGGGCCGTCGCGGTCGGCGGCCTTGTTCTGGGCCACCGCGAGGATCGCACCCGACGACGGACGCAGCACCACCATCATGGTCTGCTCGGTGCGCAGGTCGACGGCGTGCTGGGCGGAATTCTGCACGAACCGATCGATGCTCAACGCGAACGACGGTGCGGGTTCGGCCGCTTCCTCGTGCAGCACAGCGAGATCGGCGCCGTCGGCATTGCGGGTGACCACGCTCCAGCCCGCCTTCCCGTCGACCTCGGCGATCACCGTTTTGCGGACCTGGGTGAGCAGGTCGGGCGCGAATTTGCGGTCGGTGGGCACCATGTCCCACTCCTGGGTCAGTGTCACCCCGGGCAGACCGATCAGTTCGCCGCCGATGGTCTCGGCCTCGTATTCGTTGAGCAGGATCACGGTGTGCGCGCCACCGGTCCTGCGCGCCGAGGCGAGGATGGTCTGCGGGGTGTAGGCGACGGGGTCGATGCGGCTCAGCGCCGCGGCGAGCGCACCGGCGACGCGGCTGGGGTCGGGGGCGTCGGCCACGGTGAACTTCACCCGCGAGACCTTGCCCGGCACCAGCACGTCGCTGCCCGCCGACTCGTTGACCCTGGCCCGCGGCGCGGGTCGGGTACGCAATTCCATGCTCTGGGTGTCGCCGAGTTTCGGGTGGATGTCGGAGGAGCTCCAGCGAACCAGCCAGCGTCCGTCGCTGCGGCCCATCTGCAGTTCGCCGGAGTAGGTCCACTGGCGCCCCTTGGGCAGGGTCCACTCGTAGGTGTAGTCGACCGTCGCGGTGTCACCGTTGACACGCGCGTCACCGGTACGGATCGACAGTTTCTCCGCCTGCAACGCCTGCCAGGTCGAAGTCAGTGCCGCTGTTGCCTTCTCGGGTGCGGTGGTCAACGCCGCGGCCGCGGTGAGATCGTGCTCGGCGAACGCCTCGGCGAAGGCGTCGGCAGCGGGCACCGGCCCCTGGGCGCCGGACGAACAGGCGGTCGCCGCGAAGGCGAGGGCGGCCACCGCGCACGTGGTGAGCATCCGTGTCCTCATCGGCATCGATGGTAGCGGCGAAGAGCCCGCTGACCTCGGCGCCACGCGCCGAAGTTTCAGTCCACCAAGACCGTTGCGAAGGTGGCGATCTGGCGGAAACCCACCCGGTTGTAGGCGCGGCGGGCGATGCCGTTGTAGTCGTTGACATACAGGCTCGCCGTGCGGCCCGTTGCCACAACAGCATTGGCGACCGCGGCGGTGCCCGCGGTACCGACGCCCGCGCCCCGGTGTTCGGGATGCACCCAGACACCCTGGATCTGGCCGGTGCGTCGCGACAGCGCGCCGATCTCGGCCTTGTAGACGACCTCGCCGTCTTCGAAACGTGCCCAGGCCCTGCCGGATTCGATGAGACTCTTGATCCGCCTGCGATAGCCGCGGCCGCCGTCGCCCGTGCGCGGGTCGATGCCGACCTCTTCGATGAACATGGCGATCGCGGCACCGAGGTAGCGGTCGATCTCGTCGGGTCGCACGCGGCGCACTCCCCCGTCGGCGCGCGCGGTGGCGAGCTCGGCCAGTGCCAGCAGGGGTTGGTCGGCACGCAATTCCCTGGCCGGACCCCAGGACGGGAGCAGCATCTCCCACAGCGGCAGCGCGAGTTCCTGCCGACCGACCACCGAGGAACACACCCGCGGCCAGCGACCCGCCCGATCGGCGAACGCGCGAAGAGCCTGCCGGTCACCGCGTAGCGGAACCAGGTTGGCGCCGGAGAAGCACAGGGAGTCGGCCGGTCCGCCGCGGCTCCACAGCTCGCCGACACCGCTGCGCGAGTCGAGCCCGAATTCCTGCACGCGGGCGGCGATCATGCACGAGGCCACCGGGTCGGCGTCGAGGACGCGCAGCACTTCACCCAGATCTCGCACGGCCACCGGGCGCGCGGGAGAGGATTTGGACCGTCGCGTCGGCTCCAGCAGACTCCGCACGGCACCAGCCTGCCACGAAAGCACGCCGAACGGTACGGGTCCGCCGAATCCGACGCTCGACCGTCAATCGATGCGGTCGGCGGTATCCGTGCCTCGGCATCGCGAAGCCCGCGCGGTGACGCCGCGCGGACCGTGCCCCTGTGTCAGCTGACGGTGACGACCGCTTCGCCGCCCGGCTGCTCGCCCATCTCCTCGGCGATGCGCATCGCCTCTTCGATCAGGGTCTCGACGATCAAATGCTCGGGCACGGTCTTGATGACCTCACCCTTGACGAAGATCTGGCCCTTGCCGTTGCCGGAAGCGACACCGAGGTCGGCCTCGCGTGCCTCGCCGGGGCCGTTCACGACACAGCCCATCACCGCGACGCGCAACGGCACTTCCAAGCCGTCCAGACCGGCCGCGACGGCGTCGGCCAGGGTGTACACGTCCACCTGGGCGCGTCCACACGAGGGGCAGGACACGATCTCGAGCTTGCGTGGGCGCAGGTTCAGCGACTGCAGGATCTGGCCGCCGACCTTGATCTCCTCGGCGGGCGGCGCGGAGAGCGAGACGCGGATCGTGTCGCCGATGCCCTCGCTGAGCAGCGCGCCGAAGGCCACCGCGGACTTGATCGTGCCCTGGAACGCCGGGCCCGCCTCGGTGACGCCGAGGTGCAGCGGGTAGTCACTCCGGGCGGCGAGCTGGCGGTAGGCCTCCACCATGATCACCGGGTCGTTGTGCTTGACCGAGATCTTGATGTCGCCGAAGCCGTGCTCCTCGAACAGGCTCGCCTCCCACAGCGCCGACTCGACCAGCGCCTCAGGCGTGGCCTTGCCGTACTTCTCCAGCATCCGCTTGTCCAGCGAACCGGCATTGACGCCGATGCGGATCGGGATGCCCGCGGCGCCCGCGGCCTTGGCGACCTCGCCGACACGGCCGTCGAATTCCTTGATGTTGCCCGGGTTGACACGCACCGCGGCACAGCCCGCGTCGATGGCGGCGAAGATGTAGCGCGGCTGGAAGTGGATGTCGGCGATCACCGGGATCTGCGACTTCCGCGCGATCGTGGCGAGCGCGTCGGCGTCTTCCTGGCGCGGACAGGCCACCCGCACGATGTCGCAGCCCGAGGCGGTGAGCTCGGCGATCTGCTGCAGGGTGGCGTTGATGTCGTGGGTCTTGGTGGTGGTCATCGACTGCACCGAGATCGGCGAATCACTACCGACGCCGACATTGCCCACCATCAGCTGGCGGGTCTTGCGCCGGGGTGCGAGAACAGCAGCGGGAGCGGCGGGCATCCCCAATCCGATGGTGCTGGTCACGGTCGGCTGCCTTCTTTCGTACGTTTGCCGGTTTCGTGCGCGGAACTCAGGAGGTTCCGTGCTGTGTACCAAAAGTTCCGTGCGTGCAACTCGCTGTCGAGCTTAGTCGCGCAGGGTGACCCGCCGCCCTGTGAGGGCCACGACAGTGAACACATCGCAGTTTTCGGCCGCCCGGATCCGAGGGGCGAGACGGAACGCCGAAGGCGCAGTATCGCCCCTCGGATCCGGGGTTACGAGGCCGAAAACCGCGGCGCCAGCCGCAAATATTACCGCAGCGTGATGGGGTTGACGATGTCGGCGGCCAGCGTGAGCAGCATGAACGCACCACCGATCACCACCGCCACATACGTCAGCGGCAACAGCTTGAGGTAGTCGACCGGGCCGGCCGGGGTCTTGCCGAGCCAGCCTCGGATCGTGTTGCGGACCTTCTCGTAGAGCACCACGGCGATGTGACCGCCGTCGAGCGGCAGCAACGGCAGTAGGTTGAACGCGCCGAGGAAGAAGTTCAGGCTGGCCAGGATCATGATGAACAGGCCCCACAGGCCACGCTCGGCGGTCTCACCACCGAGGCGGCTGGCGCCGTAGACGCTGACCGGGGTCTCCGGGTCGCGCTCGCCGCCGGTGACGGCTTCCCACAGCGCCGACACCTTCTGCGGCATCTTCGCCAGGGACTTCACCGTTTCGACGAAGAAGTCGCCGGTGAACACGATGGTGGCCGGGATCGCGGCGATCGGGCCGTACTGCTTGGGCTCGGCGTAGTCGGGGCCGACACCGACCGCGCTCACCTCACGGCTCGGGCCTTCCTTGGGCGAGCGCACGACGCGCTCGGGGGTGACCGGGACCGTCAGAGTCTGACCGTCGCGGTCGATCGTGTAGGTGAAAGTGCCGGTCTGCTTCTGGGTTTCGGCCTGGAACTGCGCCCAGGTACTCACCTCGACGCCGTTCACGGATTTCACCACGTCGCCGCGCTGCAGGCCGGCACGCTGGGCGGGTCCGTCGCCGGTGCAGTCGGCGAGCGTCTTCTCCGGGGTCTCCGGCGCGACACAGCCCATCGAGCCCAGCGCGGTGGCAGGCGGCTGCTCGAGCTGCGGCAGGCCCCAGCCGATCGCGAGCACGACCAACAGGATGAACCCGAGCAGGAAGTTCATGCCGATGCCGCCGAACATCACGACCAGGCGCTTCCAGGTCGACTGGCGATACATCGCCCGGTCGACTTCCTCCGGCTCGAGCTCGTCGAGCGCCGTCATGCCCGCGATATCGCAGAAACCACCGAGCGGCAGCGCCTTGAGTCCGTACTCGGTCTCACCGCGACGGAACGAGAACACCTTCGGCCCGAAGCCGATGAAGTAGCGGCGCACCTTCATGCCGGTGGCCTGCGCGGTCCACATGTGCCCGCACTCGTGCAGCGCGATCGAGATCGTGATACCGAGGGCGAACAGAGCGAACCCCAGCGCGAAAACCATGTTCTCCCTGCCGTGTTTGTTGGCGGCCGAACGAGCGAGTCAGGACGCGATGGTGTTCGCGGCGTACTCCCTGGCCCAGCGGTCGGCCGCGAGGACGTCGTCCAGGGTATCGGGTTCGGCGTGCCATCGGTCGGCGGCCTCTACCGCGCGGGTGACGGTGCGCACAATCGTGGGGAAGGTGATCTTGCCGTCGAGGAAGGCTTGGACAGCGACCTCGTTGGCGGCGTTGTAGACCGCGGTGACGCTGCCGCCCGCTTCGCCTGCCTGCCGGGCCAGGCGGACGGCGGGGAAGACCTCGTCGTCGACCGGCTCGAAGGTCCAGGTGGAGGCGGTGCCGAAATCGCAGGCGGCGGCCGCGCCGGGGATGCGGTCGGGCCAGCCGAGCGCCAGGGCGATGGGGAGTTTCATGTCGGGGGGGCTGGCCTGGGCCAGGGTCGAGCCGTCGGTGAACGTGACCATCGAGTGGACGATCGATTGCGGGTGCACTGTGACGTCGATGCGGTCGTAGGGCACACCGAAGAGCAGGTGGGTTTCGATCAGTTCCAGGCCCTTGTTGACCAGCGAGGCCGAGTTCAGGGTGTTCATCGGGCCCATCGACCAGGTCGGGTGGGTTTTCGCCTCGGCGGGGTTCACCGATTCGAGCATCTCGGTGGTCCACCCCCGAAACGGTCCGCCCGAGGCGGTGAGAACGAGGCGGTCGACCTCCTCGGCGCGACCGCCGCGCAGGCACTGGGCCAGCGCGGAGTGCTCGGAATCGACCGGCACGATCTGGCCGGGCGCGGCGGCGCGCGTCACCAGGGAGCCGCCCGCTACGAGCGATTCCTTGTTCGCCAGCGCCAACCGGGTGCCCGCGCGCAGCGTGGCCAGGGTGGGCCCGAGACCCAGCGAACCGACCAGGGCGTTGAGCACGACGTCGGCTTCGGTTCGGCGGACCAGCTCGGTCACCGCGTCGGGGCCGCCGAGTTCCAGCTCGAGCGCCTGCGCGGCGGCGGGATCGGCGACGGCGACGTTGCGGGTGCCGGTGGCCGCCATCTGCTCGGCCAGCAGCGCGGGGTTGCCGCCGCGCGCCGCCAGACCGACCACCTCGAAGCGGTCGGGATTGGCGGCGATCACCTCGAGCGCCTGGGTGCCGATCGAACCGGTACTGCCGAGAAGCAGCACCTTCACCCGATCGGTGGACTGGGAGCGGCCGTGCGCGGCACGCGTTGGGGGGTGGGACACGGCCCCATTGTGGCAGGGCTGCTGGCTACGACGGACGGTCGTATGCCACGATATGCTCACTCGCCCAACCAGAACTCGAGCCCTTAGGAGCGATCGTGGCAGCCACGGACCTCGATAAAGCCAGCACCGAGCGTGCCGTCGCGACCAGCGTCGACCCTGCCGAGGTGCCCTCGGCCGCCTGGGGCTGGAGCGGTGAGTCGCGCAAAACCTTCCAGATCGCCGGTTGGTTCGTCGTGGTGGCCCTGCTCGCCATGACCATCGGCAACCACCAGGGTCATGTCGAGGACATCTTCCTCGTCGGCTTGGCCGGCCTGATGGCGCTCGTGCTGGTCGTCGACTCGCTCACCCGGCGCATCCCGAAGTAACACCTCACGGTGGCAAGCCCACGCCTGCGGTAGCGATCACAGTGCACCGCAGGCGTTTTCGTGTCGGCTCAGCGGCCACGCCGGGCCGGTTTGCGACCACGCGCGGCAGCCTTCTCGGGAGCCGGTTTCTTGACCGCGGGCTTCTTCGCCGGAGCTTTCCGAGCCTGCGCCGCGCGAGCCTGTTCCGGTTCCGCCACCCCGCCGCGGGAGCTGTTCGCCGAGCGGCCGCGCACGATGCCGACGAACTCCTCCAGCAGGTCGCTGTCGGTTCCGGCGGGCCAGGCCAGCGCGATCTCGGTGAACTCGGTGTCGCCGATCGGGCGGTAGACCAGATCGCGGCGGTGGTGCAGACGGGCGATGGACTGCGGCATGATCGCCGCGCCACCGACCGCGGCGACGAGGGCGAGCGTGTCCACGGCCTGATCGAGATCGGCGCTGTCCTGGATCGTTTCCCGCGCCAGATCGGCCGGGCTGATCGACTCGAGCAGCGACAGCGCGTCGTCCTTCTGCACGACCGCGACCGGTGTCTCCTGCCACAGCGGGATCGCGTTCAGCGCGGTCCGGTCGATGGGCAAGCGGACGAAGCACAGGTCGACGCGCCCCTCGCGCAGCGCCGACTCCTGCGCGCCCTGCGCGACGCCCACGACCTCGAGTGGATGGTCGGGTAGCCGCTCACCCCAGATCCGCGCCCACTTCGACACCGTCACCCCCGGCACGAACCCCACCCGCAGGCTCGCGGGCGCGTCGGGCTTCTGCTCGCGTTCGGCCTGCTCCTGGACCCGAATCAGGTCCCTGGCTCGCAGGAGCAGGGCATTGCCGTCGTCGGTGAGCTGGGTGGGCGAGGCACCGGGCACGAACACGCGAGTGCCCAATTCCTGCTCCAACTCGATCACCGTGGCGCTCAGCGCCTGCCGCGGGATTCGCAGCGCCTTGGCCGCGCGGGCGAAGTGCAGCTCCTCGGCGACGGCGACGAAACGACGCAATCGGTCGAGGTCGATGGAGTCGGCGGCGGAGACGTCGAAGTCGCTCATTCTGACCAGAATATGGCACCCACCGACCGGCCCGGCGCACCGATCAGATGTTTACCAGCAGCGCGATCACGCCGGCGACCACGACGACCACGACCAGCAGCAGCGCATAGGTGCCCAGCGCTGATCCCCAGCCGCCGGATCGCGGTGGCGGACTCGGCATCCGGGCCGGTTGCTGCTGCCAGTACTGCGGGGTGGGCGCGTACTGCGGCTGTGGCTGTGGCACGCGCGGGGGAATCGGCGCCGGGCTGTAGAGGGGGGTGCCTGTCGAACTCACCGGGCGCATGGGCTGCATACCGACGAACGGCTGGGCGTGCGCACCCGAGGTCGGCCGGGCGAGCGGGCGGGCACCGGTGGTTCCGGTGCGCACCGCCCGCCGGGCAGCGTCGACGAACTCCTCGCACGAGGCGAACCGGTCGGCGGGCCGCTTGGCCAGCGCACGGGCCATCACGGCGTCGAGCACCTGCGGCAATCCCGCCCGACGCGGACTCACCGGGGGCGGTGGTGCTTGCAGATGGCCGGTGATCACGGCGGCCGGGCTGGTCGACTCGTAGGGCGCGCTGCCCGTCAGCAGCGTGTACAGAGTGCACGCGAGGGAGTACTGGTCGGCGCGGTGATCCAGGGCGGCGCCGGTGAGCTGCTCGGGCGCGGCGTAGGCCAACGTCGCGGTGAACGACCCGGTCTCGGTCAGGTGACCCGAATCATCACGCAGGCGTGCGATGCCGAAGTCGGTGAGGTACACCCGCTCCTGGCTGCTGGAACGCGCCAGCAGGATATTGGCGGGCTTCACGTCGCGGTGCAGCACACCCGCGCGGTGCGCGTAGTCGAGCGCGGCGGCGGTCTCACCGATGATCTGCAGCGCCCGGTCCGTCGGCAAGTTGTGCGGATTGAGCGAGGAGGCGTCGATCCCGTCGATGTACTGCATGCTGATCCAGAGCTGATCACCCTCGACGCCGCGATCGAACACGGTCACGATATTGGGATGATCGAGCTGGGCGACCAGATCGGCTTCGCGCTCGAACCTGGCCCGGATCTCCTTGTCGGAGAACAACTCCCGATTCAGCAGCTTCAACGCCGTCCATCGGGGCAGTCGGGGATGCCTGGCCAGATACACCGACCCCATCCCGCCCTGACCCAGCTGCCGATCGATCGTGTAGCCGGCGAACACCGTCCCGTCAGAAACCATTCTGACCCCCGAATCTCGCTCTTCGTCCGACCGGTGGACCCTACCAAACGGCGCGAACTACGGAGTCGGGTCGATGTCCGGGCAGACCCACCACGGCGCGGCTACCGCTCGCCGCTCCAGGGCGGGCCGAACACAGCTTCGCCCCGCGGTCGACGACCTCGGACGCGCGCGCCGATGCCGGTCCCGCGGCGACAACGCCTGGGCCGCAACCCACTCGAGCTGTTCGGCTGGCCTGATCCCGGTTCGCCTGTCAGTCTGTGGGCGTGAAACGTGACGTTTCCGCTCGCCTCGAGGTCGCGGTCCATGCCGATTCGATGTTGCAGTGTCAGATCGCTGTCGCCCGACATCGCGGACTCGACCTGATCGAGTCCATGACGTGCTCGCTCGACGGCGAGTTCGTGACCCCGCGCGAAGTGGTCGGCGCGCACGGGTCCCGAATCCACGTGCTCGACGTGGGGGCAGGCACTCTCCGGATCGACTATCAGGCGACCGTCCTCGGCACCGCCTTCGTCGAGCCGCCCAGCGACTACGACCTCGCGCTCTACCGGCGACCCAGTCGCTACGCGGAGTCGGACAAGCTACTCGGCTTCGCGGCGGCCGAATTCGGTTACGGCATCGCCGATCCCGAGGTGGCCAACCGGGTCTCGTCGTGGATCGGCAGGCGGATCACCTACGTCCCTGGCAGCAGCACACCCATCGACGGCGCGGTGGAGACGCTGTTGTCGGGCACCGGCGTCTGCCGCGACTTCTCGCACCTGATGGTCGCGCTCCTGCGCGCCGTCGGCGTCCCCGCGCGGGTCGCCGCGGTCTACGCGCCGGGCTGTGTGCCGATGGACTTCCACGCCGTGTGCGAGGCGTACATCGACGGCACGTGGCGGACCTACGACCCGACCGGCCTGGCGCCGCGGTCGAGCCTGGTACGCATCGCCACCGGCCGCGACGCCTCCGATATAGCCTTCCTGGACAACCACGGCGGCGACATCACCCTGAACTTCATGTCGGTCAACGCCTTCGTCGCGGGCCCGCTCCCCTACGACGACTTCGTCGCACCGGTCAGCATCGTCTGACGGACGCGGACGCGTTGCGCTCCCCCTCGAATGCCCTAGCCCTCGGCGGCGAGCTGGCCGCAAGCGGCGGCGATCTCCTGACCGCGGGTATCGCGCACCGTACACGACACGCCCTGGGCGATCACGCGGCGCACGAACTCCTTCTCGACCGGCTTGGGGCTGGCATCCCATTCGCTACCCGGTGTCGGATTGAGCGGGATCAGGTTCACGTGCACGAGCGGGCCGAGTGCCTTGTGCAGCTTCTTGCCGAGCAGGTCCGCCCGCCACGGCTGATCGTTGATATCGCGGATCAGCGCGTACTCGATCGACACGCGGCGCCCGGACTTGTCGGCGTAGTACCGCGCGGCGTCGAGCACCTCGGCGATGGACCAGCGATTGTTCACCGGCACCAGGGTGTCGCGCAGTTCGTCGTCGGGGGTGTGCAACGACACCGCCAAGCGCACCGACATGTCCTCGTCGGCCAGCTTGCGGATCGCGGGCGCGAGACCGACGGTCGACACCGTCACCGATCGCTGCGAGATGCCGAGCCCGTCGGGAGCGGGCGAGGTGATCCGGCGCACCGCGTTCACCACCCGCTTGTAGTTGGCCAGTGGCTCGCCCATCCCCATGAACACGATGTTGGACAGCCGACCCGGACCACCGTGCACCTCACCGTCGCGCAGGGAGGCCGCCGCGGCACGCACCTGGTCGACGATCTCGGCGGTCGACAGGTTGCGGGTGAGCCCCGCCTGCCCGGTCGCGCAGAACGGACACGCCATCCCGCAGCCGGCCTGACTGGAGATGCACAGCGTGTTGCGGTCGGGATAGCGCATGAGAACGCTCTCCAGGAGCGTGCCGTCGTGCGCGCGCCAGAGCGTCTTGCGGGTATCGCCCTCATCGCAGGCGATATTGCGCACCACCGACAGCAGCGGCGGGAACAGCGTTTCGCCGACCTTCTCCCGCACATCGGCGGGCAGATCGGTCATCAGCGCCGGATCGGACTGCAGGCGGCCGTAATACTGACGGGCCAACTGGTCGGCCCGGAACTTCGGCAATCCCAGCTCCTGCACCGCTACCTTGCGTTCGTCCGAGTCGAGATCGGCGAGGTGGCGCGGCGGCATGCCGCGGCGCGGGGCATCGAACACGAGGGGCAGGGAGATGGCCATAGTTTCACCATTGTCCCAAACGCGGCGTGGTGGTTGCCACGCCGGGCAACGTTATCGACAAGATGCGTGCACGAGCCATAGCGTTCGGCAATGATCGATCTATGAGTACACACGCAGAATCCGGTGCGTCACCGGCCGAGCACGACCCGTCGGCGACCGATCTCACCGGCAAGCACAGCAAACCCACCGAACCGGCGCAGCCCGCTGCCAAGCCGGTCCCGGTCCCGCGCGACGCCGTGCACGGATCGCGCACCGGCTATACCTGGATCGCACTGCTGGCCGCCGCCCTGCTCGGCATCGTGCTGCTGATCTTCATCATCCAGAATCTCGACAAGGTCCGTACCAACCTGCTGTTCTGGGACTTCGAGCTGCCGCTGGGTATCACCGTGTTGCTGTCGGTGATCGCGGGTGCGCTGGTGATGGGCCTGGTCGGCGGGGTGCGCATCCTGCAACTGCGGCATGCCGCCAAGAGAACGTCCTGATGCTCAGATCAGCGCGCTGAGCACCAGCCAGGAGACGAAGGCCGAGGGCAGCATCGAGTCGAGGCGGTCCATGATCCCGCCGTGGCCCGGCAGCAGCGTCCCCATGTCCTTGATGCCGAGTTCGCGCTTGATCTGCGACTCGATCAGGTCGCCGATGGTCGCCACCGCCACCAGGCCGACACCGAGCACCACACCGATCATCGAATTGGCCTCGAGCAGCAGGGTGACGGTCAGCAGACCGCCGATCACGCTGAACACCAGCGACCCGCAGAACCCCTCCCACGATTTCTTCGGGCTGATCGCGGGCACCATCGGATGCCTGCCGAACAGCACACCGGCGACATAGCCGCCGACATCGGAGCACACCACCAGAATCATGAACGTGAGAACCCGCAGATTGCCGTCGGGTTCGAGCAGCAGCAGCGTCGAGAAGGCGGCCAGCAACGGAATCCAGGAAAGGGTGAACACGGCGATCGCGGTGTCACGCAGGAAGTTCTTCGGCGCGGTACTGAGCCCGTGATCGAACAAGCGCCACACCATGCACACCAGCGCGGTGGCGGCGAACGCGCCGAGCACCCCGCTCGCCCCCCACGGCCACCCCAGCCAGAACACCGCCTGACCACCCACCAGCAGCGGAATCCGCGGAACCAGCACGTCCGCTTCGCGTAGTCGCTTAGTGACCTCCCAGGTCGCGACGCCGACACCGAGCCCCGCGACCGCGATGAACACCTTCGGGACGAACAGCAGGATCGCGATCAGCGACAGCCCGAGCGTCAGCCCGACAGCCAATGCCGCGGGCAGATTGCGCCCGGCCCGGGAGGCCGGGGCGGGTGGCTGCTCGTCCTGCGGCGTGGCCGCGGTCGCCGACTGCTCGACCTGGTCCGGCATGGGATCCGGTGCCGCCCCGGTGGCGGCGGCGTCTTCGGCCACGATTGTCCCGTCGCTCAACTCGTCGTTCCGTTCATCCCCCGCACGAGCGGGACTGGCGAGATCTGGCGCTCAGACCTCGAGCAGTTCGGCTTCCTTGTGCTTGACCAGCTCGTCGACAGCGGCCACATACTTGGCGGTGGTCTTGTCGAGCTCCTTCTCGGCGCGCCCGACCTCGTCCTCACCCGCTTCGCCATCCTTCTGGATGCGGCCCAGTTCGTCCATCGCCTTGCGGCGGACGTTGCGAATCGAGACCTTGGCGTCCTCGCCCTTGCTCTTGGCCATCTTGACCATCTCGCGGCGACGTTCCTCGGTGAGCTGCGGCACCGAGATACGCAGGATGTCGCCGTTGTTGGTCGGGTTCACGCCGAGGTCGGAGTTGCGGATCGCGTTCTCGATCAGGCCGAGCGTGCTCTGCTCGTACGGCTTGATCACGACCATGCGCGGCTCCGGCACGGTGATGCTCGAAACCTGGGTGATCGGGGTGAGCGAGCCGTAGTACTCGATCAGCACACGGGTGAACATGCCCGGGTTGGCGCGACCGGTCCGGATGCTGCCCAGGTCGTCCTTCGCTACCGTGACAGCCTTGTCCATCTTCTCTTCGGCATCGAAGAGCGCTTCATCAATCACGACCGAATCCTCCACAGCGTCGTCATCGTCATCGTCCGCGGATGCGGGGTCACGACCGAACCAGGGTGCCGATGGGTTCACCGGCGACCGCACGGGCAATATTGCCCTTGATCAACAAATTGAACACCAGCATCGGCATCTGGTTGTCCATGCAGAGACTGAAAGCGGTGGCATCGGCCACTTTCAGGCCCTTTTCGATCACTTCCTTGTGAGTGATCTCGGTGAACATGCTCGCGTCCGGGTCGATGCGCGGGTCGGCGTCGAACACGCCGTCGACCGCTTTCGCCATCAACACCACGTCGGCGCCGATCTCCAGCGCGCGCTGGGCGGCGGTGGTGTCGGTGGAGAAGTAGGGCATGCCCATTCCCGCGCCGAAGATCACGACGCGACCCTTCTCGAGGTGACGCTTGGCGCGTAGCGGCAGGTATGGCTCGGCGACCTGGCCCATCGTGATGGCGGTCTGCACGCGGGTGTCCACGCCCTGCTGCTGCAGGAAATCCTGGAGGGCCAGGCTGTTCATCACGGTGCCGAGCATGCCCATATAGTCCGAACGCGCCCGCTCCATGCCGCGCTCCTCGAGCTCGGCGCCGCGGAAGAAGTTGCCGCCGCCGATCACCACGGCCACCTGCACGCCGGTCTCGACGATCTCGGCGATCTGCTCGGCCACGGTCTGCACGACGTCGGGGTCGAGGCCGACCCCACCACCACCGAACATCTCCCCACCCAGCTTGAGCAGCACCCGGTGGTATCCAGGGCGGTCGTTACCCGGGTCGGTCATGGGTGTCGGTCTCCTTCGGCGAGGTCGAGAGCGGGGCGAGCAGGCGGCATCTATCCTGCCCTATCAGGTTGCGGTCACCCAGAAGTGGGGTCACCTCGATCCACGAGGAAAGCCCCTCCAGCGCGGTCTCGTACCGCGCCGAAGAGGCTTTCCGTGTATTTCAGGCGGATCAGGCCTGGCCGACCTCGAAACGAGCGAAACGCTTCACGTTCACGCCCGCCTCTTCCAGGAGCGCCTTGACGGTCTTCTTGGAGTCGGTGACGGCGGACTGCTCGAGCAGCACGACGTCCTTGAAGAAGCCGTTGACACGGCCTTCGGTGATCTTCGACAGCGCGGCTTCGGGCTTGCCCTCTTCGCGCGCGGTCTCCTCGGCGATGCGACGCTCGGCGTCGACGACGTCGGCGGGCACCTCGTCGCGGGTCAGGTACTTGGCCTTGAGCGCGGCGACCTGCATGCCCGCGGCACGCGCGGCGTCGGCAGCGGCGTCGCCGGTGCCCTCGTACTCCACCAGCACGCCCACGGCGGGCGGCAGGTCCGAAGCACGCTTGTGCAGGTAGGTGGCGACCGGGCCGTCGAAGGACACGACGCGCCGCAGTTCCAGCTTCTCGCCGATCTTGGCCGACAGCGCCTGCACGGCGTCGTCAACGGTGCCGTCGGTCAGCTTGAGCGCCTTGAGAGCGTCCAGGTCGGCAGGCTTGGCCGCGGCGGCCGCGGTCACGATGGCCTCGGCCAGCTGCTGGAACTCGGCGTTCTTGGCGACGAAGTCGGTCTCGCAGTTGATCTCGACCATGACGCCGTCCTTGGCGATGACCAGACCCTCGGCGGTCGCACGCTCGGCACGCTTGCCGACGTCCTTGGCGCCCTTGATGCGCAGCACCTCGACGGCCTTGTCGAAATCGCCGTCGGAGTCGGCCAGCGCGTTCTTGCAGTCCATCATGCCGGAGCCGGTGAGCTCCCGGAGCCGCTTCACATCAGCAGCGGTGTAGTTCGCCATCGGGGGCGAGCCTCCTGTAATTTTGGCGGCTGGCGCCGCGGATTCTCGGCCTGGGAACCTCGAGAATCAAGAAGAGACTTCTCGGCCGTAGGCCATGCAATTTGTTCGGTCTTTACGCCACCTTGCCGACCGCATCTGAATTCAGACGGGCCGGCAAGGTGAACAGTGTGCTACCGGTCAGCTCAGAAGTCTGCCGGGGTGTGCTGTGCCGGGTCGGCCTTGACCTCGGCCTCGGCCGGGGTCTCGGTCTCGACGGCCGGGGCCTCGGTCGCGGCAGCGACATCGGCTTCGGCAGCCGGGGTAGCCGAAGACAGGAGCTCCTGCTCCCACTCGGCCAGCGGCTCGCCTGCGCCGGCTTCGGGCTTCGCGTCGCCGGAAGCCTGGCCCGCGCGGGCCTGCACGCCCTCGGCCACCGCGGAGGCGACGACCTTGGTGAGCAGTGCGGCGGAGCGGATCGCGTCGTCGTTACCCGGGATCGGGTAGTCGACCAGGTCGGGGTCGCAGTTGGTATCCAGGATCGCGATGACCGGGATGTTCAGCTTGCGCGCCTCGCCGACGGCGATGTGCTCCTTGTTGGTATCGACGATCCAGATGGCCGAGGGAACCTTGGCCATGTCACGGATACCGCCGAGGGTGCGGTCCAGCTTGGTCATCTCACGCGTGAGCATGAGGATTTCCTTCTTGGTGCGACCCTCGAAGCCACCGGTCTGCTCCATCGCCTCGAGTTCTTTGAGGCGCTGCAGGCGCTTGTGCACGGTGGAGAAGTTGGTGAGCATGCCACCCAGCCAACGCTGGTTGACGTAGGGCATTCCGACGCGCAGCGCCTCGGAAGCGATCGACTCCTGGGCCTGCTTCTTGGTACCGACGAAGAGGACGGTGCCGCCGTGGGCGACAGTCTCCTTGACGAACTCGTAGGCCTTGTCGATGAAGGTCAGCGTCTGCTGCAGGTCGATGATGTAGATGCCGTTGCGGTCGGTGAAGATGAACCGCTTCATCTTCGGGTTCCACCGACGAGTCTGGTGGCCGAAGTGCGCGCCGCTGTCGAGCAGCTGCTTCATAGTTACGACAGGCATAGCCTTCGTATCTCTCTTTCGTTGCCGGTTGTCGCGGTCGATCGGCGATCGACTGCCCTGGCGCCACCGAAACCGCCGGACCCGATTCGAAGAATCCGGGACCAGCCGACGATTTCCCTGTTCATCCGCTGAAGAACTCGCGCTGACATGCCCTCGCGGGCGTCTGCGTTGCGAGCGACGACCGGATGGACGAGCACGGGTGGCGCGCGAAGTCGGTCCGTGCCGTGCACACGCAATGGCTGCTGAGCACAAACCGCTTGTTCAGTCTACGCGGAGCGGGGCCAGGTCCGAAATCGCCCCTGCGCAACGCCAGCCCATTCGTGGATGAAGCACGCGGTGTCCACATGCCCAGAAGTTGTCCACATTCCCGAAATCGTTGTCCCACTAGGCTTGCGCGGCGCCCAGAGTGGGGGCATGAACACGTTGACACGCGCCCTGATCACCACTTTCCCGCTGCTCTGCGTGGCGGGGGTGGCTGCCGCACCAGCGGCCGCGCATCCGATTCCGGCCGACTCGACGGCACCTGCGTCGGTGGCGCGATCGGCCGAGCCGTCGCCGAATTGCGTCGGCGGCGGGGTCGTGCTCGCCCACCCACCAGCGCGACGGACCACCGACCCCACTTTCCCACCGCAGCGTGCGGCCGCCCCGGGCGCCGCCCCGACAGCGCCGCCACCGACCGCACAGGACGGACCGGTCTCGACAGGCAAACGACCCTCCGGTCTCCCATTCTCCAACCCCCGAGTGACGATTTCTGTGCAGCTTTCACTCGGACCGACACCGGCGGATGCACGAATCGGCGGTCTGCCTACACCTTCGCCTCAACCCACGCCTGATCGCGGGACTGCTGGCTCGTGCTCCCGAATGCCGACCTTGGTGCCCGTCTTCGTGCCACGGCGAGAGCTTGTTCCCATGCCCGTTCCGGTGCAGGTGACGACCCATGACCTCGGTGCCGCCCCTGCCCGACCGCAGAGTGCGGGCGCTCGGTCGGAGATCGAGATCGTGGTGCGGGCCGGGGGCGGGAGCGGGTCGGCGGCGCAACTGCCCGCAGTCCTGCGGGAGATGGTGCGCACGCTGGCAGCGCAGCAGCAAGTGCAGACACCGCGACCGCACCGCTGAGACCTGACCGATGTTCGACATCTACGGCGCCGGACGGAAGCGGCCGACTCATGCTCACCCTCTCGATCGCTCGGAGACCGACGCGGCAGCAGTGCGATCCAGAGCGCCCGACCGTGAATCTCGGCTCCGCGACATCGGCAGGCCCGATGCCGCACAGGCGGGGCGTGCTCGAGTTCCCCGACTCGATCGGTCCCGGGCCGACCCTGCGGTAGTGCGCTGCGGGGCACTCGACCACGATGTGTCGTCTCCCAACCTCGGGAGTTCGCGCCGCGTGGTGCGGCGGGTGCGGGCGATACTCGGACGGGTGCTCGGTGTCGTCTGCCTGGTGGCGATTGTGCTCAGCGGTGCGGTGCCGGCCGACGCGGCCGAATCCGGGCCGTTCGGGTGGCCGTTGCGGCCGCGGCCCACGGTGGAACGCAAGTTCGACAAACCGGAGCGCAATTGGCTGCCGGGGCATCGTGGCGTCGATCTGGCGGGCGCTGCCGGGCAGACGGTGCTGGCGGCGGGTGACGGCATCGTGATGTTCGCAGGAGACGTGGCCGGCAAACCGGTGGTGTCCATCGAGCATCCGGGCGGCTTGCGGACCAGCTACGAGCCGGTGGAGGCGACGGTGACGGTGGGAAGCCGGGTCAGCAGGGGTACGCCGATCGGCACGCTGGTGGCCGGGCACGAGGGGTGTCCGGCCACGGCGTGCCTGCACTGGGGCGCGCGCCGCGAGTTCGGTGCCCACAACCGGCGCGAATACGTCGACCCGCTCGGACTCCTGCACGAGGTACCGGTCCGCCTGAAGCCCTTGGAGCCGTGACGTGACCAACCACTCCACCACCCGGCCCCCGCATCGCCCGGCAGCGGACGAGAATCGAGGCGTGCCCGAGGAAACAGTGCCTTTCACCTACCCCGATGTCGGTGCCACTCGTACCACGTCGCCCGACGGATACCACCGGTTCCGGCACCGGCGGCCGATCGGCTACGGCCGCGACCTGTTCGAGCGCGGGGCCGACCACATTCTCGACTACGGGATGCAGAAGGGTGTGGGCATCTTCCGCCGTGCCGACACCGAAACCGCCCAGCCCGGAACCGAATTGACGGTCTTCCTCGGCCTCGGCCCCCTCGGCATCAGCGCGCCCTGCCGCGTCGTCTACGTCCTCGACGAACCCGACCGCCGCGGCTTCGCCTACGGCACCCTGCCCGGACATCCCGAGGTCGGCGAGGAACTGTTCGCCGTCGAATACGACCCCACCGACGACACGGTCTACGGCCTGGTCACCGCGTTCTCCCAGCCGGGCGCCTGGTACGTCCGCCTCGGCGGTCCCGTCGTCCGCCTGATCCAGCGCTGGTTCGCCCACCGCTACCTGAACACCCTGCCCACCAACAGCTGACGTCGTGACCGGTAAGGCTGGATCTGGTGCACCGACAGCGGGTGGACGGCGTCGCCGCAGTTCGTGTCGAGGGCATCGCGGACCCGGGGGCGTCAGAGCAACGCGGCCAGCGTATCGGCCTCGGCGGTCAACCGATCGCGTCGGTCGAGCGCACCGAGGCGCTCGTATTCGGTTGCCGCGACACGCCTTTCGTCGATTTCACGGCGGACGATCGCTTCGATGTCGACGTCGGTGAGGTCGCGACGACTGGCCTCGGCCGCACCGAGACCGACCGGGCTGTCTTCCATCGCACCGGCTCTCCGTTCACCGAGGTCGACCGCCTCCGCGTTGTCGATCGCGGCCAACGCCGAACGCAGCGCCGAGACCGCACCGAGGTCGCGGGCCTTCATCGCGGGTTTCAACGCGGCGCGCAGCCGCTCACGCAGGGAAGTCACGACCGCCACACTATTTTCTCGAGCGTGGTTCGTCGACCGAGTTCCGCGCCGACGGGGGGTCACGAAGCCACGACAACTCACCCAGGTGAACACCCGCCGTCGGCAGGAGGGCAACCGAACGCCTGATCGCTCACACGGCGTCCGACCTTGTCCCGACGGCCCGGTCCAACCGGGCAGACGGCGGATAGGTCGCCCGTGGTCAGTGACATCGGCACGACGGGCTCCGGTTGGCGACCGTCCTGTCGAGAGCCGACTCGGCTGCTCTACCCGTTGAGCAGCACGGTTACCACGGCGATGAGGGATACGGTCGCGACGGAGAGGGTGGTGGCCCCGACGAATCGGTGGGCCGTGCCCGCACGCCCGCGCTCGAGTGCGCGTCCGCGCGACCAACCGATTCCGGCCAGAAGCAGGGCGACCGCGGCGGCGGCGATCGGGAGTATCCCTGTCGACCGCCCGGCGACGGTCGCCTCGTGGGCGAGGAGCAGGGCGCAGGCGGCCGCCCCGAGGGAGGTGCGCCGCCAGGCCAGGGCGGTGCGCTCCATCGCCAAGGTCGGTGCCGTCACGACAACACCACAGCCACCCAGGCGAGTGCGGCGACCACCGCGACTCCTACGGAGAGAACGGGAACCAGGATGGTTCCCGGCAGCGGCCCCCCGGCGCGCATCGCGAGGTTGACCCGCCGCCAGTGCCGGAAGGCGGCGAGTGCGACGACCAGCGCCATGAGCAGACAGATCACCGAGATGGCACCGGCGAATCCGGCCAAGCGAGTCGGCTGAACCAGGGTGTGCACCGCGACACCGCCGGCGAGCAGCCCGATCGCAGTCCTGATCCACGCCAGAAACGTGCGTTCGTTGGCGAGCGTGAACCGATAGTCGACCTCCTCCTCGCCGTCCCCTGATTCGGCCCCCACCTCGGGCAATGTCACGGCCACCACCTCCTGCCCCCATCATGCGCTACCTCGATCCAACAGCTAGTGACCGTTGCGACCGCGGCGTCCCCTGTTGTCGCCGCTGATCTCGGTGGTGCCGTCCGCGCAGACGCGATCCGGTGCGCTCGGCAAAGCGGTTCTCCGCCCGAGCGGTTCACAGAGCGGCGCTGTACCGGAAGTGAACTCTGCCGGGGCACGGACGCGGGGGGTGACGCCGGATGGAGACCGTTCGAGCTGTCAGGCGCGGGGGTGGGCCTGGTCGTGGACTCGTTTGAGGCGTTCGACGGAGACATGGGTGTAGAGCTGGGTGGTGGCCATGCTGGCGTGGCCGAGCAGTTCCTGGACGACGCGGAGGTCGGCGCCACCTTCGAGGAGGTGGGTGGCGGCGGTGTGGCGCAGGCCGTGGGGGCCCATGTCGGGTGCGCCGGGGATCGCGGCGACGACCTCGTGGACGACGGCGCGAGCCTGGCGCTGGTCGAGGCGTCGACCGCGTTGGCCGAGAAGCAAGGCGCGACCGGAATGGTCGTTGACCAGGGACGGGCGACCGGCCCGAAGCCACGCGTCGAGGGCGGTGTCGGCGGGACCACCGAAGGGCACCGAGCGTTCCTTGTTGCCCTTACCGAGCACGCGCACGAGACGACGCTCCCGATCGATGTCGTCGATGTCGAGACCACACAGCTCGCTCACGCGAATTCCGGTGGCGTACAACATCTCCACGACCAGCCGATCCCGCAGCGCCATCGGGTCCTGCTGCGCCGCGCCGGATTTCGCCGCATCCATAGCCTGTTCGGCCTGGTTGCGGCCGAGAACCGCGGGCAGCACGCGATGCGCTTTCGGGGCCTGCAGACGCAGCCCCGGGTCGATACCGAGGCGCCCTGTCTCGGTCAACCAGGCGGTGAAAGTCCTTGCCGCCGATGCCCGCCGAGCCAGGGTCGTGCGCGCCACCCCCGCCGCCGCGAGCTCTGCCAACCACGACCGCAACAACGGCAGATCCAGCTCCCGCACCGCCGAATCCGCCGACCGCGCGTACAGATGCTCGAGCAACGACCGCACGTCTCCCAGGTACGCCCGCACCGTGTGCGCCGACCGATTGCGCCCCAACCGCAGATGCCGACCGAACTCGGTGAGCAACGCGGTCAAGTCGTCAGGCAACACATCCATGACCCCACCGTCACCCTTCCCCGTCCGCCGTGCAACCCACCACGCCGCCCTGGTGGCGAGCCGCTCATGCAGCGCCACTCGCGCACCTCACCCGCCAGCCGTCGAAGGTCGAGAGCGACGTCGTCGCCGTGGTGTTCGAGCCACACCTCGAACAGCCCGACTCGCTGAACCATCTCGTCGTCGCTCAGGTGGTTCGCTCCGTCGTCAGTTCGCCCGTCGACTGGATGTCCGAAACCACCCGTCGGAGTCGCAGCCGACCAGTTCGGCCAGTTCCAGGCTGGGCAGGACTGCTCGGACGGTGGCCAGGTCCAGGCCGGACTGTTGGGACAGTTCTCGGGGAAGGCGCGAGCCGATGGTGGGTAGCGCCGCGTAGATGTCGGCTTCGGCGCCGCGCAGGTGAGCGGCGGGATCCGATGGGGTGCCCTCGGCGACCGGGAGACGCAGCGGCCCCGCTTCGTCGACGATGTCCTCGGCGCGGGTCACCAGGAGCGCTTCGCCGTCCCTGATCATTCGATGGCAGCCGACCGAGGACGCCGACCCGACGGGTCCGGGAACAGCCATGGCGGGTCGGCCCAGCCTCCGGGCCCATTTCACGGTGTTGCGGGCACCGCTGCGCACTCCCGCCTCCACCACCAGCACGCCGTCCCCCAGCGTCGCGATCAACCGGTTGCGCGCCAGGAACTGATGCTTCTGCGCCGAGATTCCCGGCGGGTATTCGCTGACGACGAGACCGCTTTCGGCGATGGCGGCCAGCAGGCGATCGTGCTGAGCCGGATACGGACGGTCGACACCGCAGGCGAGAACCGCCACGGTGGGTCCCCCGACGGCGAGTGCCGCCCTGTGTGCCGCCGCATCGATGCCGAAGGCCGCGCCGGAGACGATCGTCCACCCCCGACCGGCCAAGTCGCACGCGATCTCGCTCGCTACCTGCAATCCGTAGCCGCTGCTACAACGCGAACCGACCACCGCGACAGCACGTTCGGACGCGGTATGCAGCGAGAGGGGACCTCGTGCCCACAGCACCAGCGGGACGGCCGCCTCGCGGTCGCGCTCGGTGTCGAGTTGGTCGAGACCGAGCATCCGCCAGCCGGGCCACTCCTCGTCATCGGGAGTGATCACTCGCCCGCCCAAGCGCGCGATGGTGTCCAAATCTTGTGCTGCCGAGTCGATCTCGCGACGCATGGCGGTGGGGCCGCGCAACGCCGCGGGCAACTCGTGCTCGCGGACAGCACGGGCCGCCTCGCACACCCCTACCGAGGCGATCAGTGCCGACAGCGGTGCACACGGCCCCTGCACCACCCGCGACAGATACACCCAGGCGAGCCTGCGTTCGTCCGGATCACCGTCGAGATCCACCACATCACCGACCGCACGCAACTGGCTCATTGGGCGCTCCGCTGCCGGAAATTCAATGACGACATCACATCCTGGACGGTGGGCAGCTCGCCTTCGCGCAGATCGCAGACGGTCCAGGCGACCCGAATCGCCCGGTCGGCGCCACGCGCCGACATTCGCCCCAGCCGCAACGCCGTCTCGATCGGCGCGATCGATTCCCTCGGCAACGTGTGGCGCTTGCGCAGGACGTGGCCCGGCACTTCGGCATTGGTCGTCCACCCGTCCTCGCTCCATCGCTGCGCGGCGCGGGCTCTCGCTCGGGCGACCCGGGCCGCCACGGTGGCGCTGCTCTCGGCCTGTTCGTCGTCGAACGTCGCACCGGCCTGGCCGTGCATCTGGACCCAGATATCGATGCGATCGAGCAACGGCCCCGACAGTTTGCCCAGGTAGCGGCGTCGTGCCAGTGGCGCGCAGATGCAGTCCACATCGCGCGCCGGAGCACAGGGGCAGGGATTGGCCGCCAACACGAGTTGGAATCGAGCCGGATACCGGGCAACCCCGTCGCGTCGGGCGATGCGCACCTCCCCCTCCTCGAGCGGAGTCCGCAGTGCCTCCAGGACCTTGGTGCCGAGCTCGGCGCATTCGTCGAGGAACAGCACCCCGCGATGGGCCCGGCTCACCGCGCCGGGACGAGCCAGGCCGGAACCACCGCCGATCATGGCGGTCACCGATGTCGAATGATGCGGCGCCACAAAGGGAGCCGTGGTGAGCAACGGCTGCTCGGCCGACAGTGATCCCGCCATCGAGTGGATCGCGGTCACCTCCAGGGATTCCGCCTCCGACAGCGGTGGCAGCAGCCCCGGAAGACGTTGCGCCAACATTGTTTTGCCGATCCCCGGTGGGCCGGTGAGCAGCAGATGGTGCCCGCCGGCTGCCGCGACCTCCAACGCCCAGCGCGCCTCGTCCTGTCCGACCACGTCACTGAGGTCACCGCACGGCGTCTGCGTCCCCGGCACGACACCGTCGGGTTCCAACAGCGTGCCTTCCCCGCGCAGCCACGCCACGACGGCCCGCAGACTCGTGGCCCCGAGGACCTCGATCCCCTCGACCAGCCCCGCTTCGGCGATCGCCTCGGCCGGCACGACCACCGTGGGCAGCCCGGCCGCACGCGCCGCGATCACCGCGGGCAACACCCCGCGCACCCGCCGAACGCGACCGTCGAGCGCCAATTCCCCCAGCAGCGCCGTCTTCGCCAGCCGTTCGCCAGGTACCGCCTTGGAGGCATCGAGCACGGACACGGCGAGCGCGAGGTCGTAAACACTGCCTACTTTCGGCAGCGTCGCAGGCGAGAGGGCGAGGGTCACCCGCCCGTCCGGCCACTTCTCCCCGGTATTGGCCACCGCCGAGCGCACCCGATTGCGCGATTCCTGCAGCGCGGTATCGGGCAGACCGACGAGGTTCACCGAGGGCAGACCCTGACCGATATCGGCCTCGATCTCCACCAACTGCCCGTCGACCCCGGTCACCGCCACCGACAACGCCCGCCCGAGTGCCATCAGAACGCCGCGGTCAGATGATCGATGACCGGACCGCGCCCGCGGGGAACCATGACCGACACCACGTCGAAGCGAATCCGCCGCCACGGCCCGTCCTGCTCGGCCAGCCACAGTAGTGCCAGCCGCCGAATCCGCTGCTGCTTGGTGAAGGTGACAGCCTCGGCCGGAGTGCCGAACCCCAGCCCGGAGCGCGTCTTCACCTCGACGAACACGGTGATCGACGGGTCCTGGACGATCAGGTCCAGCTCACCGTAGCGACACCGCCAATTGCGAGCGACGATCTCCATCCCCGCCTCGCACAGATACTGCGCGGCCAGCTTCTCCCCGTATGCGCCGAGCGCCTGTTTGTGTGCCATGGGCCAAAGCATGGCCACAGACCTCCACCGGGCGATCCGCGCGACCTGGGCAAACAGAAAACCTGGGGATAACCGCGCCCCTGTGGACAACTACTCCGGCAGGCGCAGGTCCGGCTTCTCCAGCTCCTCGATGTTCACGTCCTTGAACGTGATCACCCGAACGTGCTTGACGAACCGCGCCGGGCGGTACATGTCCCATACCCACGCATCGCTCATCCGCACTTCGAAATACACCTCGCCGTCGGCGTTCTGTGGCCGCAGTTCGACAGAATTGGCCAGGTAGAAGCGCCGTTCGGTCTCCACCACGTACGAGAACTGGCCGACGATGTCCTTGTACTCGCGGTACAACGACAGTTCCATCTCGGTTTCGTACTTCTCGAGGTCCTCAGCACTCATCGGGTGGGACGTCCTCCTGCTAGCAGCGCCGCGTTCATTGGTCACATCATCGCGCATGTGCCCTGCGAGTAGCCACTCGGCTACCTCCGGGCACCTCGAGTTCACGCACATTCCGCCAGGAACGGCGGTGTTCGGTACTGGGTCCGAGCTGCCGCAGGGCGGCGGTGTGCTCGGGCGTGTTGTAGCCCTTGTGCGCGGCGAAACCGTATCCGGGCAGCTGCGCGTCGAGGTCGACCATCATCCGGTCCCTGGTCACCTTCGCCAGAATGCTCGCGGCGGCGATGCAGGCCGCGGTGCCGTCGCCACCGATCACCGGAAGCGACGGGGCGGGCAGGCCGGGGACCTTGAATCCGTCGGTCAGGATGTAACCGGGAGTGCGTTCGAGGCCGGCGACGGCACGGCGCATGCCCTCGATGTTGGCGACGTGGATGCCGATCGAGTCGATCTCCCACGCGGGCACCACGACGACGCTCCAGGCCAGCGCCAACCGCTGAACCACCGGGAACAGCTCCTCACGAGCCGCCTCCGTGAGTTTCTTTGAGTCGTCGAGCCCGGCCAGCTTGTCGTAGGCCTTGGGCGCCAGCAGGCACGCGGCGACCACCAGCGGGCCCGCGCAAGGTCCGCGCCCCGCCTCGTCGACACCGGCCACCGGCGCGAGGCCACCCCGGACTAGCGCTGCCTCGAGCGTGCGTAGTCCGCCCGCCCGGCGCATCACCATCCGCGGCGGCCAGCTGGTCCGATCCTGCCCCACAGTTCGATTGTCCCGTCGCGTCAGTTCTCCTGGGCGTTCCGGGTGCGCCCTCGACCCGGAACCCCCGTCCTCACCGTGTCAGTTCTCTTGGGCGTTCTGCGTCTTGACCGGGCCCATCCGGTTCGGCGGCCAGATCTTGAACACCGTCTTGCCGCGGACGTTGTCCGCGGGCACCGTGCCCTGCAGATCGTCGCTGACGTGGGCGCGCGAATCAGCCGACTCGTTGCGGTTGTCGCCCATCACCCAGAGATTGCCCTCCGGCACCTTCACCGGGCCGAACACCCGACCCGCCGGGTACACGGCGTTGGGACGGTCGGTGAACCAGGGGTAGTCCTTCTTGATGTACGGCTCGTCGAGCGGTTTTCCGTCGACCAGCACGCGCCCTTGCGGGTCGCAACACTGCACGGTCTGCCCGCCGACCGCGATGACGCGCTTGACCAGATCGTTCTCGTCCGGCGGGACCAGCCCGAAGTAGGACAGGAAGTTCTGGATCCCGCGCACGACGGAGTTGTCGGAGCGCACCGACTTGTAGTGCCCGTTCCACGACGGCGGTCCGACGAAGACCACCACGTCGCCCGGCCCGGGTTCGGAGCCGTAATAGCTGATCTTCTGCACATAGATGCGATCGCCGATCAGCAGCGTGTTCTCCATCGACTGCGAGGGGATCACATACGGTCGCCCGACGAAAGTGACCATCAGCGCGGCGATCACCGCCGCGATCACGATCAGGATCGGCAACTCCTGCCAGAACGGGCGCTGCTTCTTGTCGCCGCGCTTTTTTCCGCGCCGTCCACCTTCGTCATCCGAATCGGACACCGACACCGACCCACTTTCGTCTGCCACGCCGAACAGAGTAGCCCGGCACCCCGACGTGAGTCGGGTACCGGGCTACCTGAAGAAATTTGGTACTGCGAAGTGCTACTGCGAGATCAGCGCTTTTCCTTGATCTTGGCAGCCTTGCCGCGCAGGTCGCGCAGGTAGTACAGCTTGGCGCGACGCACGTCACCACGGGTCACGACATCGATGTGGTCGATGTTGGGGCTGTGCACGGGGAAGGTGCGCTCGACACCGACGCCGAAGGACACCTTGCGGACCGTGAAGGTCTCGCCGATGCCGCCGCCATGACGCCGGATCACGACGCCCTTGAAGACCTGGATGCGCTCCTTCGAGCCTTCGATGACCTTCACGTGCACGTTCAGGGTGTCGCCCGGACGGAAGTCGGGGACATCGCTACGCAGCGACTTCTCGTCGACGAAATCAAGGGTGTTCATTTTCCACCTTTTCGGATTCTTCGCGTGAACAGAGGAACCTGGCGGCACTCGCGCGCTCGACCGGTTCATGCTCAGAACAGGAGTGCTCTCGGACATGACTCGTCCAAGGCAACCGGTTCATTGTGCCAGACCGGATAACCGC
This sequence comes from Nocardia sp. NPDC058633, assembly GCF_042717045.1. Lineage (NCBI taxonomy): Bacteria > Bacillati > Actinomycetota > Actinomycetes > Mycobacteriales > Nocardiaceae > Nocardia > Nocardia sp. NPDC058633. The sequence goes on along the minus strand of NZ_JBHXRA010000007.1, from coordinate 11,913 downwards.
GACTGAAATCGGCCTCACTCGTCGCCGTGCTGGTCGGACGCCGAGTTCTCTACCGCGGAGCCGGTCCGGCGGCGCGGCAGCAGATGTGGGTGCGGCAGCGGTGCGGGCGGCGCCGCGACGACGGTGCGCGCCAAGACGGCCTCGGCGGCGGTGCGCGCGTGTTCGACGTCGGGCTTGCCCGCGATCAGGTCCTGGACGAAGATCTTCGCGCGGATGACCGGTCGACGGTAGCGCCGCTCGCGTGCGATGGCCCGGCTCATGGTCTTGGGCCGGTTGCCGTAGCGCCAGCGCGCCCACGGCGCACCGGGCCTGCTCAGCCGTACCGCTCCCACCAGGAGCAACGGTGTGAAGAACATACCGAACAGCCCGGTCCAGATCTTGCCCTTGGCGATCACCACCCCGGCGAGCAGCAGGTTCACCACCACCGTGATCGCCACCCCCACCCGAACCCCGACGCCGGCCGACTCGCGGAATTCGTCGTAGTCCAGGAACGTCGCGGGTTGCACGCCGAGCAGCAGCAGCCCGGTCACCGCGAGCGCGACGAACACCGCGTCCACCGAGGTGCGTCCCTGTTCGGACCAGTACACGTCGCGCAGATAGAAGATCAGCGCGAATTCGTCCAGGACCAGCGCGGCGCCGATCCCGAACAGGGCCGACAGCACGCTGGAGGTGACCTGGGTGCCGTCTTCGGCGGTGGCGATCAACCCGATGCCCGAGAGCAGCACCGTGATCACGCCGAACACCATGTGGTGGATGTGGGTGTCGCCCGCCTTCACATTGCCCGGCCACCAGCGCACATTCGCCCGGATCATCCGCACGCTGAGCCGGATCACCAGGAATCCGAGGATGAATCCCAGCAGGAAGCAGAGCAGGGGCAGGCGGCCGTGCGCGATCACCTCGTGTTCAAGCCACCGTCGCATGCCGCCTGCCCTGTCGTCGAGTTCCTACTTGTTGCCGAAACCGGCCGCGCGCAGCGCGTCGGCCATCGACCCACTCGGTGCGGCAGCCGGCTTGCGCTGGTTACCGCCGCCGTTGCCCTGTCGTCCCTGTCCCTGCTTGCGAGCGGGCGCCTGGCCGCCTTGTCCACGACCCTGACCGCGCGGCGCGCCACCACCACGATTGTCCCCCTGCGCGGGCTTGCCCGACTCGTCATCGAGACGCAGAGTGAGTCCGATCCGCTGACGGGCGACGTCGACCTCGAGAACCTTCACCTTCACCACGTCACCGGACTTCACCACTTCGCGCGGATCCTTGACGAAGGTGTGCGACAGCGCCGACACGTGCACGAGCCCGTCCTGGTGCACGCCGACGTCGACGAACGCGCCGAACGCGGCCACATTGGTGACGACGCCTTCGAGCACCATCCCCGGTTTCAGGTCGGCGACCTTCTCGATGCCCGCGGCGAATTCGGCGGTCTTGAATTCCGGGCGGGGGTCGAGTCCCGGCTTCTCCAGCTCGGCGATGATGTCACTGACGGTGGGCACACCGAATTTCTCATCGGTGAAATCGCCGGGCTTCAGCGCACGCAAGGTGCTGGTGTTGCCGATGACCTCGGCCATCTCGCGGCCGGTGTGCTCGAGGATGCGGCGCACGACGGGGTAGGCCTCGGGGTGCACGGCCGAGGTATCCAGGGGGTCGACACCGCCGCGGATGCGCAGGAAGCCGGCGCACTGTTCGAAAGCCTTGGGGCCCAGGCGAGGCACTTCGAGCAGAGCGGTGCGGCTGCGGAAGGGACCGTTCTGATCACGATGGGCCACAATGCTTTCCGCCACCGACCCGGAGACCCCGGACACGCGCGAGAGCAGCGGCACCGACGCGGTGTTCACGTCGACACCGACCGCGTTCACCGCGTCTTCGACAACCGCGCCCAACGAGCGCGCCAGCAGCGTCTCGGACACGTCGTGCTGGTACTGGCCGACACCGATCGACTTGGGATCGATTTTCACCAGCTCGGCGAGGGGGTCCTGCAGACGCCGGGCGATGGACACCGCGCCGCGCAGCGACACGTCCATGTCGGGCAGTTCCGCCGAGGCGTAGGCGGAAGCGGAGTACACCGAGGCGCCCGCCTCCGATACCACGATCTTGGTCGGCTTGTTCTCCGGGATGCGCGAGATCAGTTCCACCGCAAGCGCATCGGTCTCGCGCGAGGCGGTGCCGTTGCCGATCGCGATGAGCTCCACGTTGAAGCGGGCGACGAGCGCGGCCAACACCGCGAGAGACTTCTCGGTCTGCCCCTGCGGCTTGTGCGGGTAGATGACCTCGGTCGCGACGGCCTTTCCGGTGGCGTCGACGACGGCGACCTTCACCCCGGTGCGGTAACCCGGGTCCAAGCCCATGGTGGTGCGGGTGCCCGCGGGCGCGGCGAGCAGCAGGTCGCGCAGGTTCGCGGCGAACACGTCGACCGCGTCCTTCTCCGCTGCCTGACGCAACCGCATCCTGGTGTCGATACCCAGGCTCACCGCCAGCTTGGTGCGCCAGGCCCAGCGGACGGTGTCGAGCAGCCAGGAATCGGCCGGGCGACCCTTGTCGGCGATGCCGAAGGCGACCGCGATGCGCCCTTCGTAGATCGTGCGCTCACCGGGGGCCGGTTCTTCGGTGTCGGCTTCGAGGTGCAGCGTGAGCATCTCCTCCTTCTCCCCGCGCAACAGCGCCAGGATCCGGTGCGATGGCAGTTTGTGGAAGGGCTCGCTGAACTCGAAGTAGTCGGAGAACTTGGCCCCCGCCTCCTCTTTACCGGCACGCACCGTCGAGGTGATCCGGCCGCGGTTCCACATCAGCTCACGCAGCTCACCGACCAGGTCGGCGTCTTCGGCGAAGCGTTCGACCAGGATCGAGCGGGCGCCGTCGAGTTGTTCGGCGGTGTAGGTCGCCGGGTCGGTGCTCGGGTCGCCGATCAGCGCGTCGGCCACCGGCTCGTGTCCGGCTTCGCGGGCGATCTGAGCCTTGGTGCGGCGCTTGGGCTTGTACGGCAGGTAGATGTCTTCCAGTCGCGCCTTGGTCTCGGCGAGCATGAGCTGCGAGTGCAGCGCGGGATCGAGTTTGCCCTGGCCGCGGATGGATTCGATGATCGCGCCGCGTCGCTCGTCGAGCTCACGCAGATACCCGAGGCGTTCCTCGAGCTGACGCAACTGGGCATCGTCGAGGCCGTCGGTGACCTCCTTGCGGTAGCGCGCGATGAACGGAACCGTCGAACCGCCGTCGAGCAGTTCGACGGCGGCGCGGACCTGGGTCTCGCGCACCCCCAGTTCATCGGCGATCCGCCTGCCTACGCTGGCGATGGTGGTCGTGCTGTCGGCGATCTCGGGCGCTGTCGTCACAGCCGCAGAGACTACAGCGCATCCCCGACACCCCGCTGGCACCCAGGTCAGCGGATTCCCTCGCCCCGGCTACTCAGCCGAGGATCTCCCTGGCGAGTTCGCGCATCTCGGCCTTGCGGACCTTGCCGGTGACCGTCATCGGGAACTCGTCGACCACGTGCACGTAGCGCGGAATCTTGTAGTGGGCGAGTCGACCGGTGCAGAAGGCTCGGACGGCGGTGGCGTCGAGGGGCGTCGCACCCTCGCGCAGACGGATCCAGACCATGAGCTCCTCCCCGTACTTGTCGTCGGGGACGCCGATGACCTGGGCATCGACGATATCGGGGTGGGTGTAGAGGAATTCCTCGATCTCGCGAGGGTAGATGTTCTCGCCGCCGCGGATGACCATGTCCTTGATCCTGCCGGTGACCGAGAGGTAGCCCTCGGCGTCCATGACGCCGATGTCACCGGTGTGCATCCAGCGCGCCGCGTCGATGGACTCGGCGGTCTTGTCGGGCTGGTTCCAGTAGCCGAGCATCACCGAGTAGCCGCGGGTACACAGTTCACCGGGCTCACCGATGGGCACCGTGCGACCGCTCACCGGGTCGACCACCTTCACCTCGAGGTGCGGACCGACTCGTCCGACGGTGGCGGTGCGACGGTCGATGCTGTCGTCGCGACGGGTCTGGGTGGAGACGGGGCTGGTCTCGGTCATGCCGTAACAGATCGCGACCTCGCTCATGCCCAGCCGATCGATCACCCGCTTCATCACCTCGACCGGACACGGTGAGCCTGCCATGATGCCGGTGCGCAGGCTCGACAGGTCGTAGTCGACACCGGAGTCGAGCTCGGCCAGCATCGCGATGAACATCGTCGGCACACCGTAGAGCGAAGTGCACCGTTGCGCGGCGACGGCGGCGAGGGTCGCGGCCGGATCGAAGGACGGAGCCGGAATCACCACGGCCGCACCATGTGTGGTGGCGGCGAGGTTGCCCATCACCATTCCGAAGCAGTGGTAGTACGGCACCGGCAGGCAGATGCGATCGGCCTCGGTGTAGGCGCAGAGTTCGCCGACGAAGTAGCCGTTGTTGAGGATGTTGTGGTGGCTCAGGGTCGCGCCCTTGGGGAAACCCGTTGTGCCCGAGGTGTACTGGATGTTGATCGGGTCGTCGGCCGACAGGCTCGCTGCGATCTCGGCCAGGCGTGCGGCGTCGGGACGTGTCCGCGCCACCGCATCCCACTCCACGCCGCCCAGGACGAGCACCTGCTCGAGCTCCGGACAGTCGGGGCGGACCCGCTCGATCATCGCGACGTAGTCGGAGCCCTTGAACGCCGGCGCCGCGATCAGCGTCCGCACCCCGGACTGCCCGAGGACGTAGGCGAGTTCGCTGGTGCGGTAGGCGGGGTTGATATTGACCAGGATCGCGCCGGTGGCGGCGGTCGCGTACTGCACCAGGTACCACTCGGCGCAGTTGGGCGCCCAGATACCGACCCGATCGCCCGCGACGATCCCGCGCTCGGCCAGGCCGGTGGCCAGCGCGTCGATCGCGGCAGCGGCTTCGCGGTAGGTCCAGCTGCGGCCGGTGATCTGGTCGACGAGAGCGTCACGATCGGGGTGGGCGGCGGCGGTGCGCGCGTAGTTCGCACCGATGGTGTCGCCCAGCAGGGCGGTATCGGCGGGTCCGCAGCTGTAACTGGGTTCTGACATCAGCAAATCTCCTCGCCGCGCGGCGGGAAACGCCGCACCTTCACCGTCGGTACACCTGACCCTCTCTAGAATGTGGCATACGTCACGGCCGCACCACCCCCGAAAGGGTGACTTCCGGGGCGCGATGAACGCGCGTCCTGATTGTGCAATTCGTCACTTTTGTCGCTCTGTCGGCAGTAGTGCGAGGGCGGCGATGGGAGGCGCTCGGCCACCGCGATCACGAGGTCGCGCACACGACACCTTCGTCGCACTCCCTCGCGAGAACATCGATTTCCCACGGAGACATCGGCTACGCAGGGCAATCGTTGCGGCACGCACTCCCGCCCGCGCACCGGTGTACAGTCACCAGGACCAGAACCCGTTCCGAATGGAACCAGCAATCCTCACTATGGACGTTCGCACAACGAATGCGGCCTGTGGATACCCAAATGTCTTTAGGACAAAACAATCTCGGCACGCATCCGGCCCGGTACCGTCGGTCCGATGACGGAGCCTTTTCAACTGGCCGGCCTCTCACTGGACTGTGAAGACCCCGAGTCCCTCGCCCGCTTCTACCTCGGACTGCTCGGTGGCCGTGTCCTGTGGAACGACGCGCACAGCGTCGGAATCCGTATCCCGTCGGGACTGACGGTCGCCGCGCAACGCGTCGAGGACTACTTTCCGCCGCAGTGGCCGGGCACGGCCGCGGTGCACCTGGACCTCGCCGCCGATGCCGACCTGGATCTGTGCGAACAGCACGCCCTCGCGATCGGCGCGAAACCCGCACCGGTACAGCCGGATCCGCGCTGGCGCGTGTTGCTCGACCCCGCCGGGCATCCGTTCTGCATCACCACTCGCGTGGTTTCGGGATAGGTCAGGGCAGCAGATCGGGGCGGCGCTCGGCTGTCCGCTCCAGCGACTGTTCGTGACGCCACGCAGCGACCTTGGCGTGGTCGCCCGAGAGCAGGACCGGGGGCACGTCGAGGCCGCGCCAGGACACCGGCCGGGTGTAGCTGGGCCCCTCGAGGAGCCCGTCGGAGAACGAATCCTGCTGGTGGGACTGCTGATTGCCGAGCACGCCGGGGATCAATCGCACCACGGCCTCTGTCATCACGAGCACCGCGGCCTCGCCGCCGATGAGCACGTAATCGCCGATGCTCACCTCCTCGACGCGGACCCGGCGGGCGGCGTCGTCGAACACACGCTGGTCGATACCTTCGTAGCGACCGCAGGCGAAGACGAGGTGTTTCTCGGTGGCCCAGCGCTGCGCGGTGGTCTGCGTGAACGGCACCCCGGCCGGAGTGGGGACGACCAGTAGCGCGTCGTCGGGGCACACCTCGTCCAAGGCGGCGCCCCAGACGGTGGGCTTCATGACCATGCCCGGACCACCGCCATAGGGCGAGTCGTCGACCGATTTGTGCACGTCGTGCGTCCAGTCGCGCAGGTCGTGCACACCGATCGAGATCAGGCCCTTGTCCACGGCCTTGCCCAGCAGCGCGGTGCGCAGCGGCTCCAGGTACTCCGGGAAGATCGTGACGACGTCGAGTTGCACGAATTACTCCGGATCGAGCAGGCCCTCGGGCGGGGTGATGACCACCAGTCCATCGGCGAGCGAGACCGTCGGCACGATGGCGGTGACAAAGGGAACGAGAATTTCGCGACCGTCGTCGGCGGCACGCACCGACAGCAGTTCGCCGGCGGCCGAATGCAGCACTTCCGTGACCGTACCGACGAGGGTGCCATCGGTGAACTCGACCCGCAGGCCTTCGAGTTCGTGGTCGTAGAAGGCGTCGTCGTCCTCCGACGGCGGCAGCGAATCGCTGTCGACGACGAACAAGGTGCCACGCAGAGCGTCGGCGGCGGTGCGATCGTCGATGCCGTCGACGAACACCAGAAGCCGGCCCGAGTGCTCTCGGGCCGACTTCACGGTGTAGTCACGGGTCGCCGACGACTTCGGCATCCTGCCGCGCAGGGTGACGCCCGGCGCGAACCGGACGTCGGGCTCGTCGGTGCGCACATCGACGACGAGTTCGCCGCGCACGCCGTGCGACTTGGCGACCCGACCTACGACGAGTTCCATCTAGGCGTCGGTATCGACCACGTCGACCCGGATCCCACGGCCACCGATGCCGGCGACCAGGGTGCGCAGCGCGGTCGCGGTACGACCACCGCGCCCGATCACCTTGCCCAGGTCTTCAGGATGGACGTGCACCTCGACGGTGCGTCCACGACGGCCGGTGAGCAGCTCGACACGGACGTCGTCAGGGTTGGCGACGATGCCGCGAACCAGATGTTCGACGGCATCGGCAACAACGGCAGTCATTACTCGGCAGCCTCGGTGGTGGCTTCCTCAGCGGCAGCCTCGTCCTTCTTGGCGGCCTTCTTCTTCTTGGTGACGGCCTCGGCAACGGGCTCGTTGTCGGCGGCGGCCAGCGCGGCGTTGAACAGGTCCAGCTTGGAGGTCTTCTCAGCCTTCACCTTCAGGGTGCCCTCGGTGCCCGGCAGGCCCTTGAACTTCTGCCAGTCGCCGGTGATCTCCAGCAGACGCTGCACCGACTCGGTCGGCTGCGCGCCGACGGACAGCCAGTACGCGACGCGCTCGGCGTCGATCTGGATCAGCGAAGGCTCTTCCTTCGGGTGGTACAGGCCGATGGACTCGATGGACCGGCCGTCACGACGAGTACGGGCGTCGGCGACGACGACGCGGTACTGCGGGTTGCGGATCTTGCCGAGACGGGTGAGCTTGATCTTGACAGCCATGCTGCTTCAGCTTCTTTCAGTAGTTTGGTCACCACGCGATTCAGCGACCCACATGGTCTGCGGGTCCGGTTTCGCGCATGTGTGCGTGACCGCCGCGCGGTACGTAACCGGAGACGGGCTGACACTGTCCAGGAAGGACGAGGGTTCATTCTGCCAGACGACCGGGCGAGGCCGGAAATCACCTCCGCCGTTGGCGCGCTATCTCACCGCAACTGGGCGGTGTCCACCACCACCGGCACCGGGCCCGGCGCCGTGATCGACTCACCTTCGGTCGCGAGGATTTCCTGACGGTAGCCGGACTCGCCCAGCTCGTAGCCCCAGAACCGTGCGGGCTTTCCGTCGGGCAGTTCGACGATCCAGAGGTGGGGCACCCGCGCCGAAGCATAGGCGGCGATCTTGGTGTCACGCTCCGCGCGTGTGCTGCCCGGTGACCAGATCTCGACCGCGAGCGCGAGATCCTCCGCCGCGAAGGTCGTGTGTTCGATTCCGCAGGTGACAACGGCGATATCCGGAATCACGCCGACACGAAACGGGGTACTGATCCGGACGCCGACCGCGGGCAGCACACGGAGGTCGGATCGCCCGGAAATCCGTAGCGCATCGCGCAACATCACAGCCAATTCGAACGAGGCATACTGATGCGGACCACCCGGCGGCGGCGTCCTCTGCAGGTACCCCCAGATGAGTTCGAGTCGCGATCCATCCACCGGCTGCTCTTCGGCGAGCCAGTCTTCCACAGACTTCGGGCCCAACGGGTGGATCATCGAAACCTCGGCGCTCATGGTCATTTCGTCCGCCCCCGTGTACCAGTGATAGCCACTCGAACTCCGACAGGTACCCACGATCGCCTCCGCGCCTCAACGCGGGCGACGTCAAGTCGTAGCGACTGGCGCACTCGACCTGGCACGCTACGTGCCCCAAATATGTAGCTCAGTTGGGCCAGATATGGCTCCAAACGGATCACATCTGGCTCCGTATGGGTCATATTCGTCCCCGAACGGGTCAAGATCTTGCTCACCAGCTGCGCTGGGTCGAGCCCAACGCCAACCGTTCGGGCGCCACGGAGCCGTACGGTGCGCAGCGATCAGCGGTGGCCGGTGACCGGGTTCGGTGTCTTGACGACCAGCCCACGCAGGACGACCCACTGTGGGTCGGTCAGTGACTGTGGATGCTCGCGGGGGTCCTCGGCGTAGACGACGAAGTCGGCCGGGGCGCCCTCGTCGATGCTGGGGCGGCCGAGCCAGGTGCGGGCGTTCCAGGAGGCGGCGCCGAGTGCGTCGTGAGGTGACAAGCCCGCGCCGGACAGGGCGGTGATCTCGTCGGCGATGCGGCCGTGGCGGATGGAGCCGCCCGCGTCAGTGCCCGCGTAGATCGGCACGCCCGCCTCGTGCGCTTTGCCGACAGTGTCGCGGACTCGGCGGTGCAGCTCGCGCATGTGGGCGGCGTAGACCGGGAACTTCGTGGCGCTGTCGGCGATGCCGGGGAAGGTGTCGATATTGATCAGGGTGGGGACCAGGGCGGTGCCGTTGGCCACCATCAACTCGATGGTGTCGTCGGTGATGCCGGTGCCGTGTTCGAGGCAGTCGATGCCCGCGTTGATCAGACCCGGCAGCGCGTCCTCACCGAACACGTGCGCGGTGACCCGAGCCCCGTTCGCATGGGCCGCGTCGATGGCCTGCTTCAGGATGTCGTCGCTCCACAGCGGCCGCAGGTCACCCACTGAACGGTCGATCCAGTCCCCCACGATCTTGACCCAGCCGTCGCCGAAGCGGGCCTGCTCGGCCACGATCTCGGGCAGGTCGCGTTCGTCGTCGAGTTCGATGCCGAGTTCGCGGATGTAGCGCTTGGGTCGGGCGATGTGGCGGCCCGCGCGAATGATCCGGGGCAGCTCGGCATGCTCGTCGATGAAGCGGGTGTCGATCGGCGACCCCGCGTCGCGCAGCAACAGCGCACCGACGTCGCGTTCGGTCTCGGCCTGTTCGATCGCGCCCTCGTGGGTCTCGTCGCCGCCGCCGTAGCGAATACCGACATGGCAGTGGGCGTCGACCAGTCCGGGCACGATCCAGCCGGTCCGGCACAGGGTGTCCGCACCCGCGACCGGGTCGAAGGTCACCGCGCCGTCGACCACCCACAGGTCGCGTTCCTCGTCACCGGGCAGAACCACCCCGCGCACGTGCATGAAGAGCTCCTCGATGTCCTCGATGTCGACCCCCTGCCAACCTACCGCCGACCTCGCCGCGCCGGTGGTGTCGTCGAGCTCCGGCCACACCACCGCTACCCGCCCGACCCGACCCGACGGGGACCGAGCCCACCTGCGCGCCGGGCTCCCCCCGCGAACCAGCGGCTAGCTTCCCGACGGGTCGGCGTCGAGAAAGACTGTCACCCTGGCGATGCGTGTCGAGTCGGGTGCGAAGTCGACGAAAGCGACGCCCTGCGACGCACCGACTCGCACGCTCACACTGACCGTGCGACCGGCGGCGATCATCTTGTCCCACTGCATCTTTCGTGTACGATCGGCGAATTCCGCGACCGAGATCGGGTGCCCGGCGGGGAGCTCGAGCACTGTCCGCTCGTCGAGCAGAGCCCGCACACCGGCCGAGTCGCCGGATGCGGCCGCGGTGAACAGTCGCCTGACGATGCGCTTGCCCGACCCGCCCACACCGCGCAGCGCCCGCATCATGCCCATCGCCCCGCCCACGCCGAGCTCGGCGACGAGCTGTGGCCCGAGCTTCGCGCCCGCGAGCAGTCCGGACGGCCCTGTGCGCAGCAGTCGCGCGATCATCGTCGCCAGCTCCCAGTGCGCGGCGAGACGCACGATCCGCCAGCCGCCGTCGGTGCCGACCAGGTCGTAGCGCAGATGCATCGGCACGGTGACGGTGGCACCGGTCGACATCGTCGTTTCGATGTGCAGGTCGCGCACCACCGTGTGTCCGGCGACGAGATCGCGGTCGACGCGGAAGACGATGGCGTTCGGCGCGATGAAGACGTTGTAGAAGCGCCCGATCGCGTCGGGTCCGAGGTGTTCACGCGACCCGTAAGGGTCGTGCACCGCGGCGTTCTCGGCGAACAGGCCGACCCAGGCGGCCTTGTCGTGGGCCGCCACGGCTCGCGGTGACGCCAGCACCGCCGCCAGCAGGTCCTCGGCGGTCCGATCCATCGCCATGTTGCTCCTCCATAGTCCCGCTACCCCGGCGCGATCCATGATAGAACGTGTTCTAGTTTTGCGTCGGCGTTCGTGCGCGGCGCCTGTTGGACAAGAGGATCTCGATGGACTGGTACACCGGGAACACCACCTACGACACGGTGCTGGCCATCGCCTTCGCCTTCGCCGCGTTCGTGATCGTCGGCGGACTGTTCGCGCAGAGCCCCTACGGCCGCTTCGCTTCGAACAAGGTCGGCTTCAATCTCAATCCCAAGCTGGGCTGGTGGCTGATGGAGCTGCCCGCGACCGTCGTGTTCGCGGTGTTCTATCTCAGCGGCCCCGATCGCTTCGAACCGGTGCCGCTGGTGTTGGCCGCCATCTGGCTGCTGCACTACAGCAACCGGGGCTGGTTCTTCCCGCTCTCCATTCGGCAGGTGCCGGGCAAGAAGAGCAGTTTCAATGTCTCGGTGGTCGCGGCGGGCGTGTTCGTGACGGCCCTGCACGGCTATCTCAACGGCGCGTTCTTCAGCAACGACTACAAGAATCAGTACGGCACCGCCTGGCTCACCGATCCGCGATTCCTGATCGGCGTAGTGGTGTACCTGTGCGGATTCGGGCTGCTGGTGCGGTCCGAGGCGATCGTGCGCAATCTGCGCGACAAGAACAACCCCGGCGCCGCCGAGTACCGCATCCCCCACGGCGCGGGCTTCCGCTTCGTCAGCAGCCCGGCCTATCTCGGCGAGCTGATCGCCTGGGCCGGGTTCGCCCTGCTCACCTGGTCGCTGGCCGGCGTCGTGATCTTCCTGATCACCGCGGGAAACCTGGTGCCACGCGCCTTCGCTACCCACCGGTGGTACCGCGAGAAGTTCGCCGACTACCCAGCGAACCGCAAAGCACTGATCCCCGGCGTCCTCTGACAAACCAACCCCGCCCGCGACCCCGACGAGCGGCGGCCACGCAGTGGCCGGTCCGCGGCCGGGTCGCCGGTCAGCCGCCGTTGCGTAGGCGACGAAGGAGCAAGCAACGGT